>DATEAO010000097.1:0-22208 GCA_035288345.1 Candidatus Methylomirabilota bacterium
GCCCCCCTTGAAGTTCTTGAGAAAGCTGTTGGCTTGCGCATATGAGCCGATCGTGCCCGTGAGCGCAGCCCGGAACCCGGTGAGGTGCGTCCCTCCTTCTCTCGTGTTGATGTTGTTGGCAAAGCTGAAGAGGTTCTCTTGGTAACCGTCGTTGTACTGAAGCGCGACCTCGACTTGGATATCGCCCTTCGACCCTTCGAAGAAGAGCACCTTGGGGTGAATCGGGGTTTTGTTTTGGTTGATGTGCTTGACGAACTCGATGATCCCGCCGTTGTAGTGGAACACGTGCTTGCGCTCATCGCGCTCATCTTCGATGGTGATCTTGAGGCCGCGATTGAGGAAGGCCATCTCGCGGAGTCGGTTCGAGAGGGTGTCGAAGGAAAAGGCGGTCTCCTCAAAGATCGCCGGATCGGGCTTGAAGCGGATGATCGTCCCGTGCTTCGTGGTCTTCTCCCCTGCCGCCAAGTCGCCCTGCGGCGCCCCCCGCTCATACCGCTGGGCGTACACCTTCCCACTGCGTCGAATCTCCAGCTCCAGCCACTCGCTGAGGGCATTCACCACCGAGACCCCGACGCCGTGCAGGCCGCCCGAGACCTTATAGGCCGAGTGCTCGAACTTCCCGCCAGCGTGCAGTGTAGTCAGCACGACCTCAGCGGCCGGCCGCCCTGTCTCTTTGTGAATGTCTACTGGAATGCCTCGGCCGTTATCCCCCACTGAGCAAGAGCCATCAGAGTGCAGTACTACTCGGATGTTGTCGCAGTGCGCGCCGAGCGCCTCGTCCACAGAGTTGTCCACAACTTCATAGACGAGGTGATGGAGTCCGTAAGCGCTGGTGTCACCGATATACATGGCCGGGCGCTTCCTGACGGCCTCCAGCCCTTCCAGGACTTTGATATCGCTTGCGGTATAGGCTTCTGGCATAGGTTAGCGAATGAGGAGTTTGCGCTCTGGGGAATCAACTCCCGCCCCTCCCACATAGAACGGGAGCTGATCAGTCTGCTTCGAAAGCTCTCTATGGCGCGAACCGAGCCGCGGTACTGGAGAGAGGACCCTCCTAAGGAAACAAGAGCCCGAGGTCAGCGTACTGAACCTTGTCCTCCGCGTGGCCCCGGTCATCTGGCTCCATCGGATTGCCACCCTGTTCAAATCCTCATGGGCATTATAACACAGAGGGTATCTTCCTCTCCAACTCCCTTGATCACTCCTGGGCTTAATCCGTCTTTTAGTTCCAGGCTGATTCGATCCATCTCGATGGGACTGATCGCTTCAAGGAGGTACCTTGAGTTAAAGCCGATGATCACCTCGTCCCCGTCGTACTCAACCTCGAGTGCTTCTTCGGCCTCGCCCAACTCCGGGCTTGATGCAGTCATCTTCATAACTCCAGTAGAAATTTGGATTTTTACTGGTTTCGTTCGCTCTTCAGACAGTACTGAAACCCTGCGAATAATTGCCGCAAACTCTTCTCGTGGGATCAGCACTCGCTTTTGATGCTGCCGTGGAATGACCTGCTCGTAGTTTAAAAATTGCCCTTCTATCAGACGCGCGGTGAGCAAAACTTTTTCTGTTCGAAGGCTGAACTGATTCTCGGACAAGGTCAACTGGATCTCCTCGTCTCCCGACAGCACTCGCCCGATCTCCTGAACCGCTTTCCTCGGAACGATTCCGCTGGCGGTCCCCTGGCCCCGGGTAATATCGCGCTGGGCCAGCGCCAACCGATGCCCATCGGTAGCCACACACCGAATGTCTTTCTCTTGGAGAAGGAAAAACACCCCATTCAATACTCGGCGAGTCTCGTCGTGCGACACCGCAAAGGCGGTTCGTGACAACATCTCCCGCACGGCGCGCCCGGCCAGCACAACCGAGACTCCAGAGATCTCTTGAATTGTCGGAAAATCCTCTGCGGGAAGCCCGACCAATTTATACGATGCCCCGCCACACCGCAGGAAGACCCATGCATGCTCCTGGACGGTCAGCGCCATCGATTTCGGGGGAAGTTCCTTCACGATTTCCAGGAGTTTTTTCGCTGACAGCGTAACTTTTCCTGTCTGCTGGACTGTTGCAGGAACTTTTACGCACACTCCAACCTCCAGATCAGTCGCGGTAACTGTCAGTTCTCCGTCATTTGCTTCGATAAGGACATTTGAGAGGACAGGAAGTGTTTGCCGGGGTTCAACAATGTTCTGAACTAGCTGGATCGCTCGAAAGAAGGTATCTCGCTCGACGTGAACATCCATGGGATAGACCTCGTTTAATAAGTAGAGTTTTTAGACAGATAAAGTTAAGAATCCGTCGTAATAGGAGTAAGGAGACACGGTGGATGTGGTGGAGAACGCGCAATCCGCACGCGCAGACCAAGATAAATAGGATAATCGATGTGGAGTACTATGCGGATACTGTGTGTCTTGGTCGTGGATCACAGTGTAATAGTTTGAGCGAGCGTTTCAACCGTTTTTTGCAACTTGGAGTTTTCCTGGATAAGCGTCTGAATTTTCCCCACCGCATGGAGCACCGTTGTGTGATCTTTGCCTCCGAAGGCCCGACCCACTTCGGCCAGGGACGCGTGAGTGAGTTGGCGGGCAAGATACATGGCGACCTGCCGGGGGAGAGCGACCGCTTTTGCGCGGTTGCGCGCCTTAAGGTCTGAAGGTTTGATCGAATAATATTCCGCCACTTTTCGCTGTATTTGCTCGATGCTGATGATCTTCTCTTCGTTTCCCCAGAGATCTGAAAGGACTTCTTGGGCAAGGTCCACGGTCATTTCGCGGCCGGTGAGCGCGCAAAACGCAACGACTCGAGTCAGAGAACCTTCGAGCTCTCGGATGTTCGATTTGATTCGGCTCGCGATGAGAAAAGCGACGTCGTCGGGGAGACGGATGCGCTCTATCGTCGCCTTTCGTTTCAAGATGGCGACGCGGGTTTCGAGATCGGGAGGCTGAATGTCAGCGATCAGCCCCCATTCGAAGCGCGAGCGGAGGCGCTCTTCGAGATCGGGAATCTCTTTGGGGGCACAGTCGCTTGAAACGACAATCTGCTTTCGCGCCTCATAGAGGTCGTTAAATGTGTGGAAGAACTCCTCTTGGGTACGCTCCTTTCCCGCGAGGAACTGAATATCGTCGATCAGAATGAGGTCGATGGTTCTATACTTCGCGCGAAACTCAGCGGTCTTGTCATAACGGATCGCGTTAATGAGATCATTGGTAAACCGCTCCGAAGAAATGTACAGCACCGTGAGATTCGCATGCAAACGGTAGATATGATGCCCTACGGCGTGGAGCAGATGTGTTTTCCCAAGACCCACTCCGCCATAGAGAAACAACGGGTTATACGCCTTACTTGGGAGCTCTGCGACCGCGAGACAAGCGGCTTGGGCGAACTGATTAGATGATCCCACGACGAATGACTCAAACGTGTAGCGCGGATTTAGGGAACCATGCGCAACAGGTAGGGAAGAAGGGGCGGACGGTCTTGACTCCCCTAGGTGAGACAACGACTGGTTCACAACGATTCGCAGTTGCGGCGAGACCCCTAAGCAGGCTGTGACCGATTCTTTGAGCGCCGCGAGGTCATGTTCAAGCAGCCAATCCCTGGAAAAGCCTGAAGGGACAGCGATCTCTAACGTATTGTCTTTAAGGGAGACTATCCGTCCTTGTCTGACCCAACTCTCAAGCGAAGAAGGCGGCAGCGTCTCTTCTAGAATCGAAGAAATGCGGGTCCACAAACTTTCATCCATCAGCAGCTCCTAGAAGTTACACACAGGGTTATCCACATCTGTGGATAACCAAAATGGTTATAAATGCAGGCATGCGATCACGAGCTTGCTTGTCGAAAAGAGCAAGAACCACATCACCGAACGCGAAGGCGGAAGAACAACGGTACAATTCTCCGCGGCAACTGAGCCGCATCGAGGGAAAGCGCGGCCTACGGTAACATAAGATTCCGATCTCGCGCAACTCAGAAATTCAGCGCCATGCGCCAGCAGAAAAAATTTCGGTCCAACGGAGAACGGGGCTTGCGAACCGGGACAGTTCTTGACTCATCGTGGCCTGACCAGTACACTGAAGCGGCGCAAATCGTGATCCGGGGGAAAGAGTGTGAAGCGAACGTACCAACCGAATCGCCGCAAACGGAAACGTACGCACGGATTTCTCATTCGGATGAAGACGCAAGGCGGACGCAAGGTACTGAAGCGACGGCGAGCGAAGGGCCGGAAGCGCCTAACGGTGTAGGAAGATGGCCACCGCAGTGGCTGGCTCCGCTGTATGCCTACTAGAGCGTTCCCTCCACATGAGAGACTCAGCCGGCGTGAGGAATTTCAGGCGCTCTTCCGACGAGGCCAGAAGGTTGAGAGTCGTTCCTTTCTGCTCTTCTGGCATCGAGGAGGTGGGGTGAGACGGGCCGGGTTTACCCTAAGCCGCCAACTGCGAGGGGCGGTTTGCCGTAACCGAGCGCGACGGAGGGTGCGGGAGGCATACCGGCTGAGCCGAGATCTTCTTCGAGAAGATACCCAGGTGGTCTTTGTCATTCGAAGCGGGGCGTTGACCGTGGACTTTTCTGACCTCCTCAAAGAGATTCAGCGAGGACTCCGGGCAGTGAGCGGCGGCGGGAACAAGGCCGCATGAATCTGGCAGTAGCTAGCGCGGTTGGACTTATCGAGAGTTACCAACGTTTTCTTTCACCATTTCTTCCCCGCGCCTGCCGCTTCTTTCCGAGCTGCTCCGAATATGCAAAGGGGGCACTCCGCGTCCACGGGTTTTTCCGAGGAACCTGGCTCGCGGGACAGCGTATCTGTCGATGCCAGCCTTTCAGCGCTGGCGGGTATGATCCACCCCCCGTTAGATAGGGCAGACCGCAAAACGTTCAATCAATGGAAAAGCGTGCGGTTCTCGCCTTTACACTTTCTTTCGTTGTGCTAGTTGGATACATGTGGGGCGTTCAGTACTTTTCCCCCTCGTCTCCTCCCCCTCCCAAGGCACCCGTAAAAACAGAGGAGAAGGCCACTCCCCCACCCGTACCTTTGGCCCCCCTCGCGCCGATGCGCGAGTTCGCGGAAAGACAGGGGCCCGCGCGTGAGGTTCCGATCAACTCCCCCTATGTCCGCGCAGCGCTTACCAATGTAGGCGGACGCATCACGCGGTGGGAGCTTCTGAAGTACCAGCAACGCGACGGGGGCGGTCGCGCAAGGCCGCTTCCGATCGTTGTCGATGGACTCCTGGGTCCAGAGGGGTTGACTGTGAGGCGTGCTGGCGACGAGCCGCGTGAGGTGGGTTTTAACCTGACTGGTGGACCTGTTGAGCTGGACGAGACACATCCGGTTGGTGAGCTTTTACTCGAGAGGACAGATCGGTTCGGTCTGGAGATCGTCGAAGTCATGATATTTCGGTCGAATGACTACGCGATGGATTTGGCAATCCGACTGAAAAATCAGCACTCTGCGACTCAAGTGGTGGAGCTAGAGCTTGGCTGGATGATGAACTGGCCTGAGAAGGCGAAGGTTGAGGATGGCGGGCAGCGGCCAATCGGAGTTGTCGGGATGTCCAACGGCCATGTCCGGAGACATGCGCTCACCGACGTGCCAGAGAGCGTCGAGGAGGGAAAGTGGATCGCGTTGGAAAGCAAGTGGTACGTAATCGCACTAGTTCCGCAATCGCAGGGGATCAAACTATTTCAGAAAAAGTCGGGAGACGGAGCCCGCGTGGGGCTCAGGTTTTCGCCTCCCCCCTTGCCCCCGGGTCAGGGATGGGAGGGTCGTGCGCTGATTTACGTGGGGCCCAAAGAATATGATCGGCTCAAGGAGATTCAGGTAGGCCTTGAGCAGACGATTCACTATGGAAACTTCGTTGTTCCGTTCCTCCCCATGGAATGGTTTAGTGTCCCGCTGCTCTGGCTCCTAAAACTCTTCTTCCGATTCACAGGAAACTACGGAGTGGCGATTATTCTGTTGACCATCGTCATCAAAGTCGTTTTTTATCCCTTCACGCACATCAGCATGAAGTCCATGAAGGCCATGCAGGCCCTGCAGCCACAAATCAACTCGATTCGGGCCAAGTACAAGAATGACCGCGAGCGGCTGCAGAAGGAGACCATGGAACTCTACCGAAAGCACCGAGTGAATCCCATGGCGGGCTGCTTGCCTATGGTCATCCAGGTCCCAATTTTCTACGCGCTCTACCTGACACTTGACCTCTCCGTGGAGTTGCAAGGTGCCGGATTTCTCTGCTTTGGGCGGATCTGGGGGGTTGACCTCTGGATCTGCGACCTCTCTAAGGCGGATCCGGTCTATGTGCTCCCGGTGCTCATGGGAGCCTCTTGGTTCATCCAGCAGAAAATGACCCCGACGGTCGGCGATCCGCGTCAGGCCAAAATAATGCTACTCATGCCGATAGTTTTCACGTTCATGTTCTTCAGCTTTCCGGCCGGGCTGGTGCTCTACTGGTTCGTTAACAACGTCCTCTCCATTGCTCAACAGGTCTATACGGAACGGAGAAGTGCCATACACGGGCAAGCGAAAGCCTGAGGCTTCAGGTGCCCGACCTCGATCACGAACCGCTGGAGGACCTTTTTCGGGCAATTCGTACAATCCTTGGGCGCTCCCCTTACAAGGAGGAGAAAGATCGGTTCGGCAAATACTTAGACCTCTTGCTTTCCTGGAATCAAACCCACCGCATTACGGGAGTTCGATCCGCTCGGGATGTGGTTCATAAGCTTTTTGTAGACTCGCTGCTCTTTTACCCTCTCCTTCCGCCGACCCGGCCGCTCAGGCTCCTTGACGTCGGGGCCGGCGCGGGGATACCTGGGATACCCCTCCGGATTGTAGATACGGGGATCGCACTGACTCTGATTGAAGCGAAAAGAAAAAAGGTCTCGTTTCTCGAAATGCTAAAAGAGGAAATTGGCATTAAGGAAACCAGAGTTCTCCAGGGGCGAGCAGAAGTTATCATCAATCAATGTCCTGATCTGTTTGAGAAATTTGATGCGGTAGTGTCCAGGGCCGTCTCATCCTTAGAAATTATCTGCCCGTTGGCCCTCCCCTACTTGCGCCCTGGTGGCCTGTTAATAATATCCGGTCGCCCTCTGAGCGAGTCCGCTTTACTCTCGGGAGCTGCGAGCGTTAATCGACAAGATGTTAGGATTTCTGACCTCGGGGTTCAAAGGCAGTTTTGGTCAGTAAGAAAAGATTGACCGTTTGCCATTCTGCGGAGTATGGTTCCACGTGGAACAGAAAGGTGCAGTTTGTTTCACGTGGAACAAAATGGAGATACCGTGGGGCGGATAATCACTGTCGTTAACCAGAAGGGTGGAGTCGGGAAAACCACTACTTCGGTTAACTTGGCAGCCGGCCTCGCCGCCGCCGAACGTCGGGCGCTGCTCATCGACCTCGACCCCCAAGGGAATGCGACGACAGGACTCGGGGTTATCAAGAAGGATCTAGATACTACAATCTACCATGTCCTCATTGACGGGGTCCCTGCTGGCAAGACCATCAGAGAGAGCGAGTTAGTCTACCTGAATCTTATCCCCTCCGACGTCGATCTGGTCGGTGCCGAAATAGAGCTGGTGTCAGTTCCTCACCGGGAGAGGCGGCTACAATCAGCCATAGGCGATGTGACTGACCAATTTGATTACGTTATCATCGACTGCCCTCCCTCTCTAGGGTTACTTACACTAAACGCGCTCACCGCCGCTGACTCAGCCATTGTCCCACTCCAGTGCGAGTACTATGCGTTGGAGGGACTGGCTCAGCTCCTCAAGACGATCAACCTTGTCAGGGAACGGTTCAATCCGGCTCTCAAAGTCGAAGGGATTCTGCTGACGATGTTTGATGGACGGACAAGTCTTGCTTCACAGGTAAGGGATGAGGTGCATCGGTACTTTGGTGGCCAGATCTTCTCGACGGTGATCCCAAGGAACATCAGGCTCACTGAGGCCCCAAGCCATGGTAAGCCGGTTATTCTGTACGAACTTCGTTCTTCAGGAGCTATCGCGTATCTGGAACTCACCAAGGAGGTGATCTCTCATGGCTAGCAGGCACGGCTTGGGTCGAGGGCTTGGCGCACTGTTGACCACTCCCCTTTCGCTTGAGGGAAAGCTTTTGCACGATCTCCCAGTCGACGCGATCTCCCCAAACCCACAACAGCCAAGAAAAGACTTTAATGTTAATAGCTTAAATGATCTATCTGAGTCCGTAAAAAGGTCAGGGATTCTGCAGCCTGTTATTGTGAGGAAAGTAGGATTAGGCTATGAGCTTGTTGTTGGTGAGCGGCGATGGCGTGCAGCGAAGATGGCGGGACTTGACAAGATCCCTGCAGTGGTTCGGGACGTCAGTGATAAAGAGAGCATCGAGCTTGCGCTAGTCGAGAATCTGCTGCGGGAAGACCTGAACCCGATAGAAGAAGCAGACGCCTATCGGAAACTCCTTGCCGATTTCGGGTGGACCCAAGAAGAACTAGCGCAGCACGTTGGCAAGGATCGGAGCAGCATCGCGAACTATCTGAGGCTCTTGAGGCTTCCGGAAGTCATTCAAACGGATCTGAGGAGTGGCCGGCTCACGATGGGCCATGCGCGCGCGCTGCTTGCCCTCTCGTCCCCGCAGGACCAGCTCAAGCTGCGCGAGGAGATCCTGATCCACTCCTGGTCAGTACGCGCGACAGAAGAAGATGTGCAACGGAAGCGAAGCCAGCTTCCGCGCCGCGCGGTGCGGCGATCCCCGGAGCTTGTAGGGCTCGAGGAAACCCTTCGTGACACGCTGGCGACTCGAGTCAGAATCGTTGGCAATGAGCAACGGGGCCGAATCGAAGTCATCTATTCGTCGCGCGAAGAGTTGGAGCGCCTTACGGAGCTGATCGCTCCCAGCAGAGTGTAGACGGAAAGCATGGGCGACCGAATCGTTGTAGGAATGAGCGGCGGTGTTGACTCATCGGTCGCTGCTGCTCTCCTGGTTGAGCAGGGGTATGACGTGGTGGGGGTGACGCTCAGGGTTTGGCCGTGGAAGGAGTCGAGCGATCCAGCCAGGAAGTTTGGAAGCTGTTGCTCTCCGGAAACCGTTGACGACGCCCGACAGGTGGCACGCAAGCTCGGGATCCCCCACTACCTCCTTAACTCCGAACGAGAGTTTGATTCCACCGTGATCGCAAACTTTACTCGAGAGTATCTTGCGGGACGCACTCCTGTCCCCTGTGTGGTCTGCAACCAGAAAGTTAAGTTCGGATCGCTGCTCCAGCGGGCGCTTGCCTGGGAGGCGACTGCTGTTGCAACCGGCCATTATGCCCGCCTGGAGACCGACCCCGTTACCGGGCGAATCCTCTTGCGAAAGGCGAGGGATCTGAAAAAAGACCAGACAGATTTCCTCTGGCCGTTGACGCAAGAGCAACTTCGCCAAGCCCGTTTCCCTGTTGGTGGGCTTACGAAGGATGACGTGAGGAGCAAAGCGCGGTTGCTAGGGCTGAGTGTTGCGGATAAACCTGAGAGCCAGGAGATCTGTTTCATCCCGGATAACGACTACCGAGGCTTCTTGCGTCGCCGTGATCCGGAAGGCTTCCGTCCCGGTCACATTGTCGATCGGAACGGTAAGATGCTGGGAGCGCATGAAGGCATCTCGGCCTATACCATCGGTCAGCGTAGAGGTCTAGGGCTTTCGAGTGGGGAACCACTTTACGTCGTCGCGCTTGAGCCCGAGAGCAACAGGGTCGTTGTGGGACGGAAAGAAGAGCTCGAAGCTACGGCACTCACGGCGACAGCCGTAAACTTTATCCCGTTTGATCAGCTCGACGGAGAGCTCCGCGTCTATGCGAAGATTCGTCATAACCACGTCCCGGCTCGAGCCACGCTTCGCCCGAGCGGAGAAGGTCGCGTCGCGCTGGTATTCGAGGAACCTCAAAGGGCAATTACGCCTGGCCAATCCGTTGTCTTCTACCAAGATGATCTTGTCGTCGGTGGCGGGATCATCGCCTCCTGAAGGCTCGTCAGGGAAGAGAGGGCGGTTGGAGCCCTGGCAATCCTGAAATGGCTTGACAGTCAAATCTGCCGCGTGATACTCCTGATGTGTTTGCTTGCTCTTCTTTTCACATAGAAGGAGGCTGCTGAGGTGATTAATCTTGATAAGTCCTTGATTGTTCAGCTGATCAACTTCCTCTTGCTTCTGTTTCTCCTCTACAGATTTGCCTACAAGCCACTCCTCGCGAAGCTCGAAGAGCGCAGCTCTACAATCAAGCGTCAACTTGAAGAGGCTTCACGGGCGCGCGAGGAAGCGGAGCTCCGGGCCGAGGAGTATCGGGCGAAGCTCCTGACCGCGCAACGGGAGGCCCAAGTGATACGCGATCGTGCGTTGAAGGAGGCCCAAGAGGAACAACGCAGGTTGTTGGCAGAGGCGAAGGGCGAAGCGGAGCGGATAGTCTCAGCGGCGAGGGCGCAGATTCAGCAGGATGTGAGCCAGGCCCGCTCGGAGCTGAGAAGAGAAGTTGGGGCCCTCGCGACGGAGATTGCCGAGAAGTTGATCCGGAAGAGCCTGAGAGACGAGGACCATCATCGATTCATCCAGGAGACCATTGCTCGGTTGGAGCGGGTTTGATGAGGCAACGTGAGGGCACTGCTCGACGCTATGCCAAAGCCCTGATCGATCTGGCGCGACACAGTGGAGACGAGGAGAAAACCGGCGCAGAGATTGCTGGGTTCTCCGAGCTGATATCCAACCAAGCGGGGCTGAAACACTCACTCGTCTACCCGTGGGTGAAGGGGAGTGACAAACAGCGGGTTGCCGCGGCAGTCGCGGAGCGATTGAACTACTCGAAGCTCACTCGAAATTTCCTCGGTCTCCTGGCCTTCCGCCGGCGCCTGGAGTATCTTCCCGAGATCATTCGCGCCTATCAGCAATTGCTCGATCAGTATCGGGGACGAGTCCGTGCGGTAGTGAGCACGGCGGTTCCATTGAATGCCTCTGAACGAACGCTGCTGACCGAGAAGCTTTCCAATACTCTTGGAGGACAAGTGCTGCTCGAAGAGCGGGTCGACGAAACACTCCTTGGCGGCTTTATTGTGCAGAGCGGAAGCATGGTCCTCGATGGGAGTCTTGACTCGCAGCTCGCTCGGATGAGAGAGCACCTCGCGAAGGGAGACAGGATTCAATGATCAACGCCGATGAGATCAGCGAGATTATCAAGCGCCAGCTCCAAGGGTACGAGGCGACGGTCGATCTGAGAGAGACCGGCCGCGTGATCGAGGTGGGTGACGGAATTGCCCGCATTTACGGCCTTGAGAACGCCATGGCCGGAGAGCTGCTCGAGTTCCCAGGAGGGGTGTACGGGTTGGTATTGAACCTTGAAGAGGACAATGTGGGCGCGGTCCTGCTCGGAGCCGACACCCTCATCAAAGAAGGGGACCAGGTCACACGGACCAAGCGGATCGCCCAAGTGCCGGTCGGTGAAGCCCTAATTGGCCGTGTGGTGAACTCGCTGGGTCAGCCCGTCGACGGCAAGGGGCCGATCGAGGCCAAGGAGTTCCGTCCCCTTGAGCGCTACGCCCCTGGTGTCGTGGATCGGCGCTCTGTCAAGGAGCCGCTCCAGACCGGGTTGAAGGCGATCGACGCCATGATCCCGATCGGACGCGGCCAGCGAGAGCTGATCATCGGTGACCGCCAGACCGGGAAGACTGCGCTCGCCGTGGACACGATCATCAATCAGAAAGGGCAGGACGTATACTGCTTCTACGTGGCGGTTGGCCAGAAGCGCTCTACCGTCGCTCAGGTGGTGAAGGTGCTGGAAGAAGCAGGCGCCATGGCATACACCACCGTGGTGGTCGCCTCCGCCTCTGAGACGGCGCCGCTCCAGTATATTGCCCCCTATACCGGGTGCGCGATGGGAGAGTACTTCAGGGACACCCGCCGTCACGCCCTCTGCGTTTACGATGACCTCTCCAAGCATGCTCAGGCCTATCGACAGCTCTCGCTGCTCCTCCGCAGACCCCCTGGTCGCGAAGCATATCCTGGCGATGTCTTTTATCTCCATTCCCGCCTGCTGGAGCGCGCGGCAAAGCTGAACGATGAGCTGGGAGGAGGCTCCCTGACAGCTCTCCCGATCATCGAAACTCAACTCGGCGACGTCTCCGCCTATATCCCCACGAACGTGATCTCTATCACCGACGGGCAAATCTATCTGGAGTCCGATCTCTTCTTCGCCGGCATCAGGCCCGCGGTGAACGTCGGGTTGTCAGTCTCCCGCGTTGGCGGGTCGGCTCAGATCAAGGCGATGCGACAGGTCGCTGGCAAGCTGAGGCTCGACCTTGCCCAGTATCGAGAGCTGGTGGCGTTTGCCCAGTTCGGCTCCGACCTCGACAAAGCCACGCAGCTCCAGCTCGCCCGAGGCCAGCGGATGGTGGAGGTGCTCAAGCAGGGACAGTACGCGCCACTTGTGGTTGAGCGGCAGATCGCTATCATCTTTGCCGGGACCCAGGGGATGCTGGATGACCTTCCGGCCGAACAAGTGCGGCCATTTGAGGAGTTCTTCTACCCGTTCTTGGAGCGAAGGTACGCTCAACTCCTTGTTGACATCGCGAACAAGAAAGAGCTGACCGATGAGCTTCGAGAGAAGCTGACCAAGGCCGTGAATGACGCGAAAGCTGAATTTGCGGCCGCGAAAGGGCACAGGGCGCCTTAGCTCAGCCTGATGAACCGCTGGCAGCACACGCGATGAGGCAGCCGCACCAATAGATGGCCACGCCCAGAGATATCCAGCGGCGGATTCGGTCGGTCCAGTCCACCCAAAAGATCACCAGAGCGATGAAGCTGGTGGCGGCGGCGAAGCTCCGCCGAGCCCAGGAGAGAATCACTGAGGCGCGACCCTACGCGTTCAAGATGGCCGAGCTGCTCGGCAGCTTGGTGGCACGCACGGAGGCAGGGGCTCACCCGTTGCTCTCCCAACGCGGGACAGGGCGGAACCGCCTGGTCATTGTCACGGCTGACAAAGGACTCTGCGGAGCCTTTAACGCGAATGTTCTCAGGGAATCGCTCAGGTTCCTTCGCGAAGCCGAACATCCCTCGGTGACACTTGTGGTCGTCGGGAAGAGGGCGCGGGACTTCTACCGGCGCCGGGAGTGGGAAGTGAAATCAGAAATGCTGGGCTTCTTCGATCGGCTAGCGTACTCTCACGCCCAGGAGTTGGCAGGCCAGCTGATGCAGGCATACCTGGCTGAGGAGATCGATGAGGTTCACCTGATCTACAATGAGTTCCGCTCTGTCGCGGTCCAGCGCGTGAAGCGGGAGCAACTGCTGCCGCTTGAGGCGACCCCTGCGGCCGCGGCCGCTCCGACAGCGGAGTTTCTCTACGAGCCGAGCCCGGAAGCGATCCTTGCGTCGCTGCTCCCGCGCCATGTCACCACTCAGGTCTATCGCGCGTTGATGGAGTCCCTGGCGGGGGAATACGGCGCGCGGATGACCGCGATGGAGGCCGCGACCAAGAACGCCAAGGAGATGATCGATCTCCTCACCATCCAGTTCAACAAGGCGCGCCAGGAGAAGATCACGAAAGAGCTTCTGGACATTGTTGGGGGAGCGGAGGCCCTTAAGAAGGCGCAAGAGGCTTAGAGTCTCTATGCTAAGGAGTCATTCATGAATCAGGGAAAGATCGTTCAGGTCATCGGACCGGTGGTCGATGTCGAGTTTGAGCCCGGGCAGCTTCCGGCCATTTATAACGCGCTGGAGGTCCCAGGGATCAGCATCAGAGACATCTTCGCGTACTCGTCGAAGCTCACCCTCGAGGTGGCCCAGCATCTTGGCGAGAGCCGCGTGCGAGCGGTGGCCATGGCTTCCACAGAGGGGTTAACGCGAGGGATGCCCGTGGTTGACATCGGAAAGCCGATCTCCATCCCCGTGGGCAAGGAGACCCTTGGGCGCATCCTGAACATCACCGGTGAGCCGGTGGACAAAGGGGGGCCGGTTAAGACGACGAAGAGCTATCCGATTCACAGACCGGCCCCGGCTTTCGATCAGCAGTCCACCAGAGTGGAGATGTTCGAGACCGGGATCAAGGTCATCGATCTCCTCGAACCGTACACGAAGGGCGGGAAGACCGGGCTCTTTGGTGGGGCCGGGGTGGGGAAGACCGTGATCATCATGGAGCTGATCAACAACATCGCCAAGCAACACGGCGGGCTCTCGGTCTTCGCCGGGGTAGGGGAGCGGACGCGCGAAGGGAACGACCTCTGGCACGAGATGAAGGAGTCCGGTGTCATCGAGAAGACCGCGCTGATCTTCGGTCAAATGACCGAGCCGCCAGGGGCGCGGCTGCGGATCGGCCTGACCGGCGTCACGGCCGCCGAGTACTTCAGAGATGAAGAAGGGCAGGACGTGCTCCTCTTCATCGATAATATCTTTCGATTTACCCAGGCAGGGTCTGAGGTCTCGGCGCTGCTTGGCCGGATGCCCTCAGCCGTCGGGTATCAGCCGACACTGGGGACAGAAATGGGGGCGCTCCAGGAGCGGATCACCTCGACGAAGAAGGGATCCATTACCTCGGTCCAGGCCATTTACGTTCCCGCCGATGACATCACTGACCCAGCCCCCGCGACGGCGTTCGCCCACTTGGACGCGACCACCGTCCTCTCGCGTCAGATCGCGGAGCTTGGAATCTATCCGGCTGTGGACCCGCTCGCCTCCACCTCGCGGATCCTCGATCCCAACATCCTGGGGCCCGAGCATTACAATACGGCTCGGGGAGTCCAGTTAATTCTGCAGCGCTACAAGGACTTGCAGGATATCATCGCGATTCTCGGGATGGAGGAGCTCTCGGACGAGGACAAGCTGATCGTCGCGCGCGCGCGTAAGATCCAGCGGTTTCTCTCACAGCCGTTTTTCGTCGCCGAGGCGTTCACCGGCCAGCCGGGCCGCTATGTGAAGCTGGCAGACACGATCAAAGGCTTCAGCGAGATCGCGGCCGGCAAACACGACGACCTCCCCGAGCAAGCCTTTTACATGGTCGGGACGATCGAGGAGGCCCAAGAAAAGGCCAAGAGGCTGAGAGAAGCTGCGTAGCTCCGATGGCGCGAGACAGAGTTCTCTTCGAGCTAACCACTCCAAACCGGCCCCTTGTCTCCGAAGAGGTTGACGAGGTCGTCATTCCGGGTTCACTCGGATATTTTGGCGTTCTGCCAGGCCACGCGCCCTTTCTGACCACGGTAGGGATCGGGGAGGTTTCCTACCGGACGGGACGAGAAGAGCGCTATCTCGCCGTGTGTGGCGGGTTCGCCGAAGTCGGACCTGAAAAAGTGATTCTGCTCACCGAAACCGCGGATCTTCCACAAGAGATCGATCGAGCGCGCGCAGACCGGGCCAGACAACGGGCTGAAGAGCGATTGGCCGGAAAGAGCTCAGACGAGATCGATTACGCGCGTGCCCTCGCGGCCCTGAACCGCGCGCTCACCCGACTCAAGGTGGCGTCGCGCGCGCAATAAGAATTTCAGTTGACATCCCTCCGGCCTCCGGAAATAATAAGGGGCCGTAAAAGGGGCAGCCCTGAAGCAACACGTCCTGTAAGGTCCTAACGCCCCGTTACTCGCTGGCTTCGTAACGGTCCTGTCCTCGTCGACCCGGTAGTGTGTTCTGTTTGTTGGTGGCGAATCGCGGAGGACCCTTTCTGTGTCACAGGCGGAGCTGCCAGCCGTTCTGATCGTGGACGATGAACCTCACGTCATCACCTTGGTTCGGGTGACGCTCGAGGACGAGTCGTTCAGGATCATCGAGGCGACAGACGGCGCGCAAGCCCTGGCTGCTGCCGAGGAAACTGTTCCACGGCTGATCTTCTTAGATGTTCGGATGCCCGGCGTGGATGGGTTCGAGGTCTGCCGCCGCCTCAGATCAGACCCGCGTTTCTCCGCGACGAAGATCGTCATGCTCACGGCGTCTGGGCAGGAGGCCGACCGGACTCGCGGGATCGCGGCCGGCGCCGATGAGTACCTCACCAAACCGTTCAGCCCTCTTGCGCTCTTGAATCTCGTTCACTCACTCCTATCCGGGGAGACGGTATGGCCGGAGATGTCGAGCTTGCCCAGGCGATCTCCTACGCTCGGGACCTGAAGTCGCTCTACGAAGCGGCGCGCGCTCGAGAACAGGAACTCGTCCGCACGCGGCAGAGCCTGGAGGCCGCGTACCGGCAAGCGACGAGATACGCCGAGGACCTCAACACGCTCCACACAAAACTGCAGCAGGCAGTGTTTCAGAGCCTCCACGTGTTGGCCAATGCTCTTGAAGCCAAAGATCCCTACACCGCGGGACATTCCCAGCGCGTCGCAACGACGGCTCGGCGTCTGGCGCTCGAGATGAATAGCTCGGCTTCACGCGCGCAGTTGGTCGCACAGGCCGGGCTTTTGCACGACATCGGAAAGATCGGGGTGAGCGAGGGGGTCTTAAGGAAGCCCGGCAAGCTCACCGCGACGGAGTGGGTGGAGATGAAATGCCATCCTGTGGTGGGAGCGGAGATCGTGGCGCCGCTTGATTTCTTCTCTGAGGGAGCGACACTCATCCGCTGTCATCATGAGCGCTTCGATGGGAGCGGGTACCCGGACGGTCTGAAGGGGGAGGGGATTCCGATAGGCGCGAGGATCATCGCTGTGGCCGATGTTTACGACGCTCTGACGACGGATCGCCCCTATCGTCCTCGGCTGTCGACCTCGGACGCGCTGAAGCTCCTCGATGAAATGAGCGGGCACGGGCTGGACGCGTCTCTCGTCACGGCGTTTATTGAGAGCGTCAAACGTGGAAGTCTTCACCTCCACGTTTAATTCAGCAGCCGGCCGTTCGGGGCTCTTTCCGCCCGAATCCTCTAAAGTCTTCCTGCTTTTTGGGTCGCCGGCGGTGATCGGCGCGTGTCTTTGGAAGCTTGGGTGGCTCCCAGTGCCTCTGGCTCAGGTGGGAGGACTGGTGGTGCTGCACGGCGGACTTCTGGCCCTGGCCCTTTTTTATCCGCTCGGATGGAGCCGGCAGTGGGCGAGAGCCGTGTTGCCTGCCTTGGCAAGTCTTCTCGCCGGAGGAGTTTTGTCACTCCTCGGCCCGTGGTGGGGGTGGAGTTTGATCACTCTGCCAGTGTGGCTGGGGTTTCTCTCGACCCGAGAGCCCGCTATTCGCACTCTCGGCCTTCGTCTCCCTCATGAGCGATGGATGCTCCCGGCCGGTGCTGCGATTGGAGGCCTGCTGGGCGTTCATCTTCTCGTGGCGGCGTCTCGGGCGCTCGGGTACCGCGTGGCCCTGTTTCCTCTGGGTCCGGTCCTCGCCAATCTCAGCTACGATCTTGGAGTGAATCTCGTAACCGCTGAGCTTCTCTTTCGCGGGGCGCTGTTTGGCGACTGGTGGCGCCGCTACGGGTTTTGGCCGGCCGCGGTCCTTTCCACCAGTTTCTCGGTGCTCCGGTACCTCATTGACCCGAGGCTTCCCGGTCAACTGGACGCGCTGGCAGGAGCCTCGTTCTACCTCTTTCTGCTCGGAATCGCTGGGTGCATGCTCGTCCGTCTGAGCGGAAGCCTCTTCCCTTCCGCGCTTGCAAGTCTCTTCTTCTTCGCCGCATATCGTTTGTTCAGGCAGTAGTCCGTGCGCTCATCCCGTGCTTCGTTTGTCGTGGTGGCTGGCCTCCTGGCTGGGGTCGCGCTGCTCTTTCTCATGAGCGCGAATGAGGCACACTCTCCGCTCCGCCATCTCTATTTCCTTCCTGTGCTCTGGGCGGCGATTCGCTTCGGTCTGCGTGGCGGAAGCCTGGTCGCGTTGCTCGCGGTCCTCCTCTATGCTCCAATCGTCCTCCTCTTGATGGAGCGTGGCGGCCCGGCCGCGGAGGTCGGCGAAGGGATCGCGACGATCATTCTGCTCCTTGGCGTGGGAAGTCTGACTGGCCGGTTGCGAGACCGGGCCAAGGGCGAGGCGTTGCGCCATAGGGGGCTTGCTCAGCTCCAACGCGCGATGGCGGGAGGCGGGGAATTGCCCGAGATCCTCGAGCGGGCGGTCACTGTTCTCAGGGAAAACGAGCGCGCGCACGAGATCACTCTCTTCCTGAAATTTTCCGAGTCGGATCCGATGTTCCTGACAGTGGGACCTGACAGATCGCCGCGCTGGCTCAGTGGCGCTTCGTGTGACCTTCGGCAGGACTCCGCAGCGGCCTGGGTACTGAAGACGCGAACAGTCCTCTACATTTCCGATGTCTTTACAGACCTGAGGATACAGAAGGAACCGTCCTGGGGACCGTTCCCCAGACGACTCCTCTTGATCCCGCTGATGGTCGCTGAGGAGTGCATCGGTCTCGTTGCGCTCGAGCGGCATGGAGAGTTTGGGCGAGCCGAGCGCGCCTCCGCTCAGGCGACGGGGATGGAGATCGGGATCGGGATCGAACACGCCAGGCTCACGCTGCGTCAGCGGCGCTTCGCCGAGGAGCTCCAAGCCAAGGTCGCAGCCGCCACTCAAAACCTCCGCGAGCTCGACCAGGCCAAATCTGACTTCGTCTCGATGACCTCCCACGAGCTTCGGACACCCCTGACCGCGATTCAGGGCTTCAGCGAGCTCTTGCTCGCGCGCGAGGCCTCGGTGGAGCGCGCGCGGCTGTTCCACCAGTACATCCACCAGGAGGCGACGCGACTCGGGCGGATCGTGAGTGACCTCCTCGACCTCTCTCGGATTGAGCTGGGACGAGGCGTGGAGCTCCGCCGAAGAGCAGTGGACGCACTTCCCCTCCTGGAGCGGAACGTCTCTCTCGTCGAACGAGAAGCCTCCGGGCACCGCCTGGTCTGTCACGCCGAGCCTCAGCTTCCTCCGGTCTATGCCGACCCAGAAAAGCTGGACCAGATCATCCAAAATCTCCTTTCGAACGCGATCAAGTACTCGCCCGCAGGGGGGACGATTCGCCTTGTGGCTGAAACCGCGGTTGTTCCAGGCCGGGTTGACATCTCGATTTCAGATGAGGGCGTCGGCATCCCTCCCGAATCGCTCTCGCGCATTTTTGAGAAGTACTACCGGATCCGTAACACGGCGACGACTCGGGTGCGAGGGCTCGGCCTGGGTCTCGCCCTGGTGAAATCGCTCGTCGAGGCCCACGAGGGCGAGATCAGGGTCCAAAGCCAGGTCGGGAAGGGGAGTTGCTTCGTCGTCACCTTGCCGCAACACTCGCCCGAGACTACCGCAGCGGCAGCCCCTGAGGACCGGAGGCTGGACTGATCGCCCGACACGCTCGAAGCGAGGCCAGCTCGGGGCGTCGGAAACCTTTACCGTTCTAAATGGAAGGCCAGACTGCCCCAGTCTAACCCACGAAGAATTTTGAAACTCTTCTCTTAGCATGCTGCGTGCTGAAGTCAGCTACAACATACTTCGAGAGGAGGGCCCGCAACATGAGCATCCACCGGCCAGTCGCGTTATTAATAGTCGCCCTGCTGATCGCCAGTGCTCCCCAGGCCACTGAGGCTGTTCCGATTACGTTTCAGACTTCCAGTACTGTATCGACGGTTAGTCCCGCTCTGGCCGGAACGTTTGCTCCGGGGAACACGCGGTCGCTCACGTACACCTTTGAATCCACAACTCCACCCGCGTTTGTTTCGTACAACACCGGACACACCAGCGAGGGACCTACGCCGCCTCCGCCACGGGCGACTGTCGAGTCGGCCGAGTTCAACGCTCTTATCAGTCTGAGCTTTACCATCAACGGCTACACTGCTTCCTCGACTGGAGCGTACGGAATCCGCCTTCATGAACACTCGGGACATCATGAATACTCGGTGTTGTCACACGCGAATGACGGATTGACCGGCCCACCAGTCGGAAGCAAAGCCCTCGACTATTCTATGCTTTTCCTGAGCAACGACGGGGACTGGGACCCCGAAGGTACTCCGCTCGATCTACCTGCTGACAGCGTGTTGCTTAACGTGCCTCATCATAGGACCTTTTGGATCCTCTTTAGAGACGCATCAGCTTCGAGCCTAGTGTCCGGAACTGTAGGGAATCTCCGCCGCGTTCCCGCGCCGGACACGCTTCTGCTCCTCGGCTCTGGTCTCGCCGGACTCTTAGCGCTCTACCGGGGGCGCCAGCGCCGACGCTAGCTCCAACCAGGCTTCGCCATAGCGCGGGCGCCGGGAGGTGTCTCCGGCGCCCGTCGTGTGTTCCCTCGCCTTCTTGAGTTGGACGCTCGTAAGTACTGATTCGAAACCGCCCGTCATTTCGTCCCTTTGGCTTGACACCCTTTTCCCTGCCGTGTAGTCTCATACCGAATTGAGCGAGGGAACTTGCTTTCTGCCCCATGGCTCGACGTGTGGAGATCGCCAACCGGTTCACCGAAGCCGTTCTCAAACGGTTGCTCGCGAAGAAGCTTATCGACGTCAAGAATGAGGCGAGCGTGAAAGCGACGATTCAGCATCTCCTGCTGGAGAACTTCGAAGCGGAGGGGCGCATCGAGGCGGAGGCCAGGAAAATCCTCCAAGACCACGTCAAAGAGATCAAGGACACGCCGGTCGACTATGGACGGCTGTTAACAATGGTGAAAGGCAAGCTGGCCAAAGAACGCGGGGTCGTCCTTTGATGCGGGATACTGAGAAAGCCCTCGTTCAACGCTGCCCCCTCGGAGGGTTCCAATGCGCCTCTCCCGTGAACGGATTTTTCATCTAGCCGACCGGATCCTGACAGAGCTCAAGGCGGCCGATGGGGTGACCCTTGCGAAAAGCGAAGAGGAAGTGAGGGTCGAGCTGATGCGGGCGCTGACTGACGAGGCCAAGCTTGAGGAGACGATTGACCAGGAGGTCAGGAAGATCTTGAGGAGCTATGCCAGGCCTCCGGCCGAGGGGAGCGCGGAGTGGGAGATCCTCTACGAGAAGACTCGGGGCGAGGTGTCCCGTCGCCGGTTCCGTTTCTAGCGCGTGGCGGTCGAACGTCCCCGTGGTCCGCAATCAGTGATGACACAAGTCCCTGAGCTCTCTGTCGTCATTCCGGTGTACAACGAGGACGGGAACCTTCCCCACCTTTGGCCCGAGCTTCAAGGCGTGCTCGACGCCCTTGGACTCGGCGCTGAAGTCATCTTTGTTGATGATGGAAGCCGCGACAGGAGCGCCGAGCTGGTTCGCGGCTTCATGGCGGGGGATCCGAGGGTGCGGCTTGTCCGCCTCCGAGGGAATGCCGGAGAGACCGCGGCCACGGATGCGGGCTTTAAGTCGGCGCGTGGCCGCATCATTGTGACGATGGACGCGGATCTCCAGAACGATCCTCATGACATCCCCGTGTTACTCCAACATCTGAAGGAGTGCGATGCGGTGACCGGCTGGCGCGTGAATCGGGGAGACGGGGACTCCTGGATCCGCCGGGTCTCCTCGCGCATCGCCAATCGAGTGAGGAACGCGTTGAGCGAGGAGAGCATTCAGGATAGCGCATGCACGTTCCGCGCGTTTCGGCGGGAGTGCTTGAAGGACCTGATGCTGTATACCGGGTTCCATCGGTTCATTCCGACACTGCTGAAGATGGAGGGGTATCGCGTGATCGAGGTGCCCGTGCGCCACAGGCCGCGACGCTTCGGCCAGTCGAAGTATGGCATTCGCAACCGGGCCCTGCGGGCCTTTGTCGATCTTCTCGTGGTGCGGTGGATGAAGAGCAGGATGCTCCGGTACGAGATTGCCCAAGAGATCGGAGAGGGCGACAAGTGGAACCGGTGAAAATCTTATTGATCGGATTAGGCCGCTGGGGCGAAAGGCATCTTCGTGTACTGACCGAGCTTGGCGTCGAGCTCTGGGTGTCCGATCTCTCGGAGGAGCGGTGTCAATTTGCGGTGAAGTCCGGGGTCGACCCCGCGAGGGTCGTGAGAGAGTTTCGCAACGCGCTCCCTTATGTCGACGCCGTCGATCTGGTGACGCCGGCGGTTCACCACCTCGAACTCGCGGGCGAGTGCTTGCGTGCAGGCAAGGATTGCTTTGTCGAGAAGCCACTGGCGCCGACGGTTGCGGAAGGGCGCGCACTGGCAGATCAGGTTCGAGCGACGGGACGCATCCTGCAGGTCGGACACATCTTTCGCCTCCATCCTGTCACCGCGGTGTTGGGTGAGCGGCTGGCGAGCGGGACACTTGGCCCGGTGCGCTACTGCACAGGGCGCTTTGCCGGATTTAAGCGGCCTCGAATGGACGTGGGGGTCACCCAGACCGACGCGATCCACTATTTTGATCTCTTCGCCTATCTGCTCGGGCGTGAGCCTACCGCCGTGAACGCGACCCTCCGCGACCACCTC
>DATEAO010000098.1:0-4522 GCA_035288345.1 Candidatus Methylomirabilota bacterium
GCGCGCCTGATCAGGCGCTGCTCTTGTTGCAGCGCTCGATCGAGGACGTGCGCAGCGAGTCGCGAACCGGGCAGGAGAACACCCTCGGCGCTGTCCGGAAAGAGATGGTTGACTTCGGTGGCCAGGTGACTCAGCAGCTCGCGAAGCTCTCTGAAGGGGTCACCGGTCAGCTTCAAAGCGTGACCGGAGAAGTCAACAAGCAGCTCAGGGCCGGGATGGAGCTGATGCAGAAGGCTCAAACCACGATGGGTGAGCGGCTCGATCGGACGACCAGCGTGGTCAGTGAAGTGCAGGGGAGTCTTGGGAAGTTGGGTGAGGTCACCCAGCGCGTGCTCGAGGTCGGCAAGAACATCGCCGGGCTCGAGCAGATCCTCAAGGCCCCAAAGGTTCGGGGAGGGCTGGGCGAAACGTTCCTGGAGCAGCTCCTGAGCCAGATGCTCCCGCGTGAGCATTACGAGCTTCAGCACCAGTTCCGAAGCGGAGAGAAGGTCGATGCCGTGATTCGCCTGGGGGAGCGCCTGATCCCCGTGGACGCGAAGTTCCCGCTGGAGAACTTTCAACGGATGCTCGAGGAGGCCGAGGAGGAGCCGAGGAAGCAGGCGCGACGCGCATTTGTCAGAGACGTGAAGGCCCGCGTGGATGAGATCTCAAAGAAATATATTCTCCCTGACGAGGACACCTTTGACTTCGCGCTCATGTACGTGCCAGCGGAGAACGTCTACTACGAGATCATTGTCAGGGACGACAAGGTGGAAGATGAGCCGCTGCTGGCGTATGGGATCTCGAAGCGGATCATTCCTGTGTCGCCGAATAGCTTTTACGCGTATCTCCAGACCATCCTTTTAGGGCTGAAAGGGCTCCGGATCGAACGGAACGCCCGAGAGATCATGGCAGTCTTGGGACGCCTCGAGGGAGACCTGGAGAAGTTCCGAGAGCAGTTCGATGTGGTCGGCAAGCACCTCACCAACGCCAAGAACAAATACGACGATGCGGGACAACTACTTGCCCGCTTCGATGAGAAGCTGAAGGGTATCGAGGGACGAGGCGAGCAGCCGTCGCTCCCCGGCCTGCCCGAGCCCTGACCCAGCCCTTGGCAAGAGAATCGGCACCAACGCCGCCCAGGGGCTGTGCGATTGGGATGCCACTTATCACCTGCGAGGAGGACATGATGACCGTCTTCACCGAGACCACCTTGACCGACGCGGTCCTGGCACGCCTGGGGAACACCGTCGATCCGCGCTTCAAGCACGTCATGACAAGCCTGATTCTCCATCTGCACGACTTCGTTCGCGAAGTCGAACTCACCGAGGAGGAATGGTTCGAGGGGATCAAGTTTCTCACCGCCACCGGCCAGCAATGCAACGACAAGCGGCAGGAGTACATCCTGCTATCGGACGTGCTTGGCGTGTCCATGTTGGTGGACGCGATCAACCATCGCCGGCCGGGCGGCGCAACGGAGAACACGGTGCTCGGGCCGTTCTACGTGCATGGCGCACCCGAGATCAGGAACGGCGACGACATGGCGGCGGGCTGGAAAGGGGAGCCGACTTACGTGGGCGGCACCGTGCGGTCTACCGACGGCAAGCCGATTGCCGGCGCGCTGCTCGACATGTGGCAATCGAACTCGGAAGGCTGGTACGATGTGCAGCTCCCCGATACCGACGGCAAACAGTTGCGCGCCAGACTGCGAGCCGACAAAGACGGCCGCTTCTGGTTCCGCACCATCAAGCCGACCGCCTATCCGGTGCCGACCGACGGCCCGGTGGGGCTGATCCTCAACCACATGGGGCGTCATCCCATGCGTCCGGCGCACCTGCACTTCATCGTGTCGGCACCCGGCTGCGAGACCGTCGTGACCCACTTGTTTGTGAAAGGAGACCAGTACCTCGAGTCCGATGTCGTGTTCGCGGTGAAGGGCTCGCTGGTGATCGAATTCACGCGCAACGATTCCGAGGCCGAAGCGACGAAGGTCGGGTTGACGGCTCCGTTCTACACAGCCAGCTACGATTTCGTGTTGAAGCCGGCCGACAAGGCGAAGCAGCAGAAGGTGATTTCCGCGGCCGACGCCGCGCGCGCATGAGCGCAGCGACGGCGACTTCGATATCCACGAAGATCGAGGCCTTCCAAGCGTGATCCATTTCCGTCGCAGGCCTGCGATCGCCCGATGACGTTGACAAGTAGATGTCGAAGCCATTGGAGAACGCTTCGTTTGGAGTATTCGGCGGACCTGGGCTACACTGGGGCGCGGTGAGAGACCAGAGCGCGCCTGAAGTCGCCCCTCTCCTGTTTCAAATCATTTATCCAGGCTTCCTCCCGTGATCCTGACTACAATCGATTGGCTGGTCATCCTCGCGTACTTCGTCTTTTCGTTGATCATCGCGCTGGCCTTTTCCCGGCGAGCCGGGCGGAGCCTTGAGGAATATTTCCTCTCGGATCGTCGCGTTCCGTGGTGGCTGGCCGGAACGTCCATGGTGGCCACCACGTTTGCCGCAGACACGCCGTTGGCGGTCACCGGCCTCACGGTCCGTCACGGCATCGCGGGCAACTGGCTCTGGTGGAGCTTTGTCATGAGCGGGATCCTCACCGCGTTCTTCTACGCCCGGCTTTGGCGGCGGGCCGGCGTGATGACCGACGTGGAGTTCGCTGAGCTTCGTTACAGTGGACGGCCGGCCGCGTTCCTCCGCGGGTTCCGCGCGCTCTATCTCGCGGTGCCCATCAACTGCATCATTATTGGTTGGGTGACTCATGCGATGGCGACCATCCTCGGGATGACGCTCGGTGTGGCGAAGTGGGAGGCCACTATCGCGTGCTTCGTTATCACGGCGATCTACTCGTCGTTCTCGGGACTCTGGGGCGTGCTGGTCACCGACTTCTTTCAGTTCGCGCTCGCGATGACCGGCTCGATCGTTCTGGCTGTCGTTGCAGTTCAAGCTGTGGGCGGCCTTCCAACCCTTGTGAGCCGCCTTCAAACCCAGTTCCCCGACGGATCGCCGCTCAGTTTTTTCCCGGGGCTCGACTCTCCGTGGATGCCGATCCTGACGTTCCTGGTGTACGTGAGCGTGAACTGGTGGGCGTCGTGGTATCCAGGCGCTGAGCCTGGTGGAGGAGGCTATGTGGCCCAGCGGATCTTCTCAGCCAAGGATGAGCGCCACTCGGTACTCGCCGCGCTCTGGTTCAACCTGGCCCACTATGCGCTCAGGCCATGGCCGTGGATCCTGGTGGCGCTGGTCTCGATGCTCCTCTATCCAGGACTCCCGAATCCCGAGGAGGGGTACGTCAAGGTCATGGTGGAGCATCTCCCACCCGCCTGGCGCGGCTTCCTGCTCGCAGCCTTTCTCGCGGCCTACATGTCAACGATCTCAACGCACCTCAACTGGGGTAGCTCGTATCTCATCAATGATCTTTACCGGAGGTTCATGGTGAGATCCGGGACACCTCGCCACTACGTGTGGGCTGGTCGGTACGCGACGATCGGTCTGATGGTTGTGGCTGGAATCATCACGTACTACTTGAAGTCTGTCGAGGGAGCGTGGAAGTTCCTCCTGGCGATTGGGGCCGGAACCGGCCCGGTCCTTCTTCTTCGCTGGTACTGGTGGCGGATCAATGCCTGGTCAGAGGTGTCAGCCATGGCAGGAGCCGCTTTGATCTCACTTGGTCTCCAGTGGTATGGGCTGAGTTCGGACGATCCTCTCGGCTTCGCCTATCTCATGCTGCTCACCGTGGCAGGCGCCACACTCGTCTGGGTTCTGGCGACATATCTCACCCCTCCGGAACCCGACGGCCAGCTTCTGAGGTTCTATGAACGAGTGCGGCCATCGGTTGCGGGATGGGGCGTCCTGCTTCGCGGCCACCCCGAGGTGAAACCTTCAAAATCACCTAAAGGAATGCTTGTTGTCTGGGTGCTTGGGTGCCTTGTGGTCTACCTCGGGCTGTTCGGGATCGGCAAGATTCTGCTCGGAGCACCCGAGCTTGGGTGGCTTTTGCTGGCGATTGCCGTTCTCCTGACGGCCTGGATTCTTTGGGGGTTTGGCGCCGCGGCCGACGTCCCAGCGGGGGAAGATTCCAGAGGGAGCCGTTCCTGACGGGGTACTGGGTCAATTTGCTTCGCCATACTTCGTTCTCGGTCGTCGCCAGCCCTCAACGTACCACCACGTACGCCTCGGGCTGGCTCCTCTCTCGGGCCTCGTCTGGCTCGCACCTTGACCCAGTACCGGCCTGTTTCCCGGTGTGGAAAAGCTATGATAATATAGCCGTTGCATCTCACTTTCGCCGAGGAGCCCCATGAGCCAACCAACGGTCCAGGTCTTCGGAATCAATCTTCTGGTGAAATTGCTGGCCGAACCTCCCGCCGGTGTCCGCGTCTACTGCCCCAAAGGCTCGCCCATCCGCTACGGCCAAGTGGTGAGCCGCGGCGACGGATTTGACGAGGGGGCCAACGCGTTTCGGGAGATGCCCCCGATCGGCGGTATTGTCGCGTTCGAGGAGAACCCCGAGGAGGTGGAGGGACACTACTTCTACCTCT
>DATEAO010000099.1:0-11352 GCA_035288345.1 Candidatus Methylomirabilota bacterium
AGTCGTCGCGACCTTCGCCGCCTAGCATCTGGACCTTTTTGATCAACCTGCAGTTGATCCCTTGCCCGATAAGCGTCGCACCTCGTCGTTTAGACTCGGAGGGGGACAAGTCCCCCTTCCGAACCTCCCCCAGGGGTTGCGCGGGCGAAGCCCGCGCTCGATGGGGATCGGTCGTCGGCAACCCTCAACGTATAACCGCATACGCCTCGGGCTGCCTCGTTCCTCGGGCCTTGGGCTGCTCGATTCTCGACGCGGCTAAACTGAACGTCTCAACAGGGTATCGACGGTCCTTTGTTCGGGGAGGGACGCTGGCCCCTAATCTGGGTTCGCGCGCTGGCTTCGCCAGCGCAAGCTTGGGGGAGGTTCGGAAGGGGGACTTGTCCCCCTCCGAGTCTAAACGACGAGGTGCGACGCTTATCGGGCAAGGGATCAACTGCAGGTTGATCAAAAAGGTCCAGATGCTAGGCGGCGAAGGTCGCGACGACTGAGGCATACGCGGTTGTATGTCGCAGGGAGGCGCGACCGAGCCAACAACGCAGATGGGCCTTTTTCATCAACCTGCTAGCGGGAGAGCTGCTCCTGCACCACGTGGTAGAGATCGCTGGGCTTCACCGGCTTGAACAAGCAGCGCTGGATCCCAAGCTCCCGCAGCCGTCCCCAGTCCTCTTCTCTCAATCCCCACCCTGTGATGAAGACGATCGGAATCGCTGAGTCAAGGGCCCGAATCCGCTCGGACACTTCCCACCCGCTCATTCCCGGCATCCCGAGATCAGTGAAGATCATGTCGAAGGCGCCGGGTTTGAACGACCGGAGAGCCTCATCGCCTGAGCGCGCCTGAGTCACACTGTGGCCGACGCCGCGGAGCATCTCGGCGAGGACGGACTGGACTTGTCGGTCGTCCTCGACCATCAAGATCCGGCCTTTCTTGGCCGTAAGCTTGTCAGTCAGACGCTCCGCGGTCAGACGACCTGTCGAGAGAATCGGGAGCCGGATCGTAAACGTTGTCCCCTGACCTTCAACGCTCTCCACCCTGATATCACCGCCGTGCCTCGACACGATGCCGTAGGAGACCGAGAGCCCGAGGCCGGTCCCCGCCTCGCCCTTGGTGGTGAAGAACGGGTCAAAGATCCGCCGGCGCACCTCTTCAGAAATTCCCGCTCCGGTATCAGCCACGGTCACAATCACGTGATCGTCAGTCGCTCTCGTGCCCAGCGTGAGACGTCCCCCGTCCGGCATGGCGTCGATCGCATTCAGAATCATGTTCGTCAGCACCTCTCGGAGCTCTGCGGGCCGTCCGAGAATTGAGGGCACGGGGGCCAGGTTCAACGTCAGGTCGAGCTGGATTCTCCGCTCCTCTTTGCGCTGCTCCCAGCGCGGACGCGTGATGGCGACCGCCTCCTCAACCACGCGGTTCGGCTCCACCGGGACAAATTCCTCGTCCGGCCGGAGTCGGGCGAACTCTTGAATGCGTCGAACCGTTTCAGCCCCGTCGTTTGCGGCGGTTTCGATCACCGTGAGACCGCGTCGTACGATCTCGGGGCTGTCCAGTTGCCGAAGCGCGATCTGGGAGTACCCCAGGATGGACTGCAGCAGGTTGTTGAAGTCGTGCGCAATGCCGCCGGCCAGTTGCCCGAGCGCGGTGAGCTTCTCCGACTGGAGCATGTGGGCCTCCATCTCGTGCTGGGCCGTAACGTCCCGGACGATCGCGAGAATGCCCTGGAGCGCCCCATGCTGGTCTGTGAGGGCTGAAAGGGTGACGCCGACACGAATCGGCGCGCCGTCCTTGCGCTGAGACATCACCTCGAACGCCTGCGCCTGCTCACCGGCCCTGAGCGACGCCTTGGCCTCTTCATAGGTCGCAATGGGAAAGAGACGCAGCACCGGCTCCTGCATCAGTTCCTCGCGGCGGTAGCGGAAGATCCGCTCAGCCGCGGGGTTCCACGCCACGATGCGGTCCACCGTGTCCACCGAGATGATGGCCTCGCCCGCGGAATTGATCAGCCGCTCCAGGTAGCGCTTGGTGTCGGCGATCTCGCCATAGAGCCGGGAGTTTCGGATCGCAATGGCCACATGCTCGGAGAGCATCTTCAAAAGCTCCCGCTCCAGCTTGTCGATCGGGCGAGCGCTGGGGCCGTTCGACACGACAAGATGCCCGAGGAGCTCGCTGTCGACTTGAATGGGGCCCACAAACGAATGGGGACCTTCCACCGGCTGGGGCCCGTCCGGGTCGAGGAGGATCGAGACCGCGTCGTATCCGAAGCCGGCGCGAAGCTGCTCGGTGATGACCTGGGTCAGCTCACCGAGGTCGAGCCGACTGAGCATCGCGCTGGAGACGACGCGGAGAATCTGGAGCTGCACCACGCGCAGCGCGTGCTCGTTGGCCTCTTGCTGCGCGGCCTCCTGAAGCTCCTGGGTCTTCGCCGCCAGGAACTGCATCTGCCGCGCGAGACGGGCCACCTCGCTGCGCGCGCCGAGCTGTTCGCGGCGGCGATTCAACGCCCGGTGCACGATGTCCTCGAGGTCCTTGCGATTGAACGGCTTGATCAGATACTCAAACGCGCCGTGCGTGAGGGCGCTCCTGACGGTGTCCAGCGAGGCGTAGGCGGTGATCATCACGACCTCGATGGACGGGTCCTCGGCTTTGATGCGTCGCAGCACCTCGACGCCATCGAGGGTGGGCATTTTAATGTCCATGAACACGAGATCGGGCCGGAACTTCGGCAGCGTTTCGAGCGCGGCCTCACCGCTGTCCGCGGTCGCCACCTCGTAGTTCGGTTTGAGAATCATGCGGAGCGACTCTCTCGGGCCGAGCTGATCGTCCACCACCATGATGCGCGGCCGCTCAGGCATGGTGCGGCCCTCCGCGCGGTGGAGCCGGGAGCGACACCACAAAGCTCACCTCGTCTTTTCCTCGTTTCACTTCGACGTGCCCGCCCTGCGCCTCGATAATCCGTTGGCTCACGGAAGGGCCCACGTCGATCAGACTCTCCTGCACGACAGCCAGCGGGTCGAAGAGACGCTGAAGCTCCGCGTCGGTCATGGTCGCCTTCCGCGCTCCGAGCACGATCTGCACGCGCTCCTGGTCCGCCGTCTTGACCCGGTGACGGCTCACGGAAAGCGCGAGCGTGCCGTCATTCGGGCACTTTCGCATCTGATACCAGATCAGATAAGAGAGCGCCTTGACGAGCTGGGCGCGGTCGCCCAGCGCGGCCAGCGATTCGGCCTGAAAATACAGGGCAAGCTGGATCGCGCGGCTGCCTTCCTCATCGATCAGGCTCATCAGCCGTGTGGATTCAGCCTCCGGCGGCGAAGGGACCACGTGCGCGTTCAATCCCTTCAGGCACTCCTCGACCACGCTGCGGACGTCCACGACCTCAATGGTCAACGTCCCTTCACTGACCAGCGCGGCCAGCTTCTCGAACAACTGCACCAGGCGCCGCATGTCGCGCCCCACGACCGCCGAGAACTGGTGGCGAAACTCCATGTCGTCATACCGGTCGGGGAGAAGATCCATGAACGTATGGATCGAGACCAGCGGGTTCTTGATCTCGTCAGCGATGCTCGCGATGGTCCGGCTCAGGAGCTGAAACTGCTCAGCTTGGCGCTTCTGCGCCCACAACTGCTTCTGACGCGTGAGGTCTTCAAAGACGAGGACCGCGCCGAGCGCGTCTCCGCTCTCGCCGATGATCGGGTACGTGCTGAGCTCCAGGGCAAGCTTCCCGAGCGCCAGTTGGATCTCAGTTCGTTGGGTCTGCCGCGCCTTCTTCAAGGTTTCGTACAGCATGTCCCCCAACGGGGAGGGGAGCGCTCGAAGGTCCTTTCCAAGCACCTCTCCAGGCGAGAGGCTGAGAATCTCCCCGGCCCGGTGGTTGAACAACACCACCTTCTCGTCAGGCCCGATCGTGATGACGCCATTCGACATGTGGGAGAGGATCTTCTCAATGAATGTTTTCTGATAGTGGATCTCGTGATGGAGCGAGATGTCCTGGATCGCGATGGCGAGATGACTCGCCAGGTTGAAGAGGATTTCCCCCTCCCACGGGGAGTACGACCCCCCGGTGATGCGCTGGCCGAGCGTGAGGAGACCGGAGAGCCCACCGTGAGCCATCAGCGGGATCGCGAGGACCCCCTGCAGCGTGGCGAGCTCGCGCTGGATCTCACGCGCTGACGGATCGTGCGAGCGATTTGCCAGCTCTTCCACGCGGAGCATCCGTCCTTGCGTGAGCAGCCAGAGCGGCAACCCTTGGTCGGGGAGGAACCGAAGCGACTCGGCCACTCGAGGGGTGAGCCCCCGGTGGGCGACGATCCGGTACTCTTTCTTCTCTGGATCCAACAAGAGCAGCGCCGCGCGGCTCGGCTTCACCAGCTCGCCGACGGCGTCGAGGAAGAGCTCGAGGACTCGTTGCAGATCAAAGTTGGCGCTGAGCGCTTTGGCAAACTCCTTGACCACCTGCTCGAGCATCTGAGAGGACGGCTCAGGATAGTCGGAGAAGGGCATGCCGGTCTGCCCAGCGCGCGGTCCAGCATCACGAGACGTTGAGACCTCAAGGAGCAACTGTTGTTTTTCTTGAGCCTGGCGAAAAGCGCGCCCCAGCTCATCGTTTACCAATGGCTTCTTCACCAGGAAATCAGCGCCCTGCAACAGCTCATTGAGGTGCGCGCCTCCCTGCTCATCGGCGTTTGACAAGCAGATAATGACCACTCCGGGACAGCGCTGCCGGCTTGTTGCGAGAAACGCGGGCAGGTCGCGGGCTGGCGGCGCCACATCCTTCACAATCAGATCGACCGTGGTGAGGCGCAAGGTGTCCAGGGCTTCGTCGTCCGTCAGGGCGGAAAAGATCGAGTAGTCCGAGGCCATCCGGACAATCCGGTTGCGGACGGCGTCATCGGCGCTGACCAGCAGCAACGATCTCATGCGTGGACGGGGACCGGACTCTCGGCAGCCGCGGGAAACTCGATCATCAGTGTCGCGCCGCGCCCGACGCTGTTATTCTCGGCCCGAATCGTTGCGTGGTGCGCATCGGTAATGCCCTGACAGATGGCCAAGCCCAACCCACCGCCTTTGATCTTGGTCGTGACGAATGGGTTGAACATCTTGTCGAGCAGCTCTTCGGGGATTCCTTTCCCCGAATCGCGCACCTCGACGCGCACCGTATCTTGGCCGTATCCGGATCGAGTGGTCAGCCGGATTGTCAACTGACCTCCTGACTCCATGGCGTCGAGGCTATTCATAAACACGTTCAGGAAAAGCTGCTTGAGTTGGGACGGGTCCCCTGGGACCGGGGGAAGGGCGTCTGCATACTCTTTCGCGACGCTGATCCGCTTCTGTTCGAGCTGGCCCGCCAGGAGCGCCAGGGTCTCGTCGATCGGCTGCCTGAGGTCGAGAGGGTGAAAGTTCCGAGTCGCTGGGGCGCCGAGCCCGCGGAGTCGTCCGACCAACGCGTCAATCCGCTCGATCTCCTTGATCGCCACATTCGAGAAATTCACTCGGAAATCTACGTCAGTATAGCGCTCGGGCAGCAGTTCAGCGAAGGTTTTAATCGCCACCAGGGGGTTCTTGATCTCGTGCGCAATGCCGGCGGCCAGGGCGCTCCACGCGGCCAGTCGCTCGGCCCGCCGCTGTTCGGCCTCCAGCTCCTTCAGCTTTGTGACATCGCTGAACACGACCACCGCGCCGAGGAGACGGCCGTCATCGTCGGCGAGGGGGGACGTGTTGAGCACGATTGGGATTGGTCCCCGCCCCGCGTCAGGAATGACACTTTCGACGTGAAGCCGTGGCTCACCGTCCCCAAGAGTCGCGATCAGTGTGTGGGCCAAGGCCGGAGGAAGCGCGCCTGCCGACCCCCCGCGGAGCGCGCCGGCCCGTGGCCCCATCAATCGCTCCGCGGCCGGATTAAAGAGCGTCACGCTCCCCTCGGCATCGACCGCGACCACGCCGCTTTCAATGTTCGCGAGCGTGTTACGGATATACTCGTTGGCCAACACGATTTCCCCGTAGAGCTGGGCGTTCTTGATCGCAATCCCCGCCTGACTCACCAACGTGGCGAGCAAATCGAGATCGTCAGGAAAGTACGGATCACCCGAGAGCTTAGGACCGACAACCACAATCCCAGAGATAAGCTGGTCTTGGACAATGGGAAAGGCGATCTCTCCTCCGATCGATTGAAGCTCCGCCACAGCGGCGTTGTAGTTATGATCTTGGTGCTCGGGAGGACTTTCATCGCATGCCAGCGTGCGCTTGTGTTGTTCCAATAACCCGACAAGAGCGGAAGTTGTCGCAAGGGTCGACGTTGAAGGCACCTTGTCCCACTCGGCAAATCGCTGAAGCACCTTGGCCGTGAACACGTGCTGAGTCTGCTCACGCAGGTACACCGCTACCATCTCGACCTTTAAGGTTTGCCGGATGACCTCGGCCAGATAATTCAGCAGTGACCGAAGATCAAGGATAGTGCTTAGCCGCCGGCTCGCTTCTCTGACAGTCCGCTGATAGTCCCAGGGCTGACGGTATAGATAGCGATTGAAGGAGTCTTGCACCCATTTCTTCACCGGCTGGAAGAGGATGGCCACCAGCACGGCGACCACTACCGCCACGCCTAACGGGACATATTCCCTCTGATATCCCGTGAGGGCATTTAATAGGACGGCAATTCCCAGGAAGACCGACACCGCAATCGCAATAGCGCAGACGTAGACGACGCCCTTCCGAATGAACACCTTGATGTCCATCAGTCGATACCGAATGATTGCGTGGGCACAAAACGAGATAAGAACTAAGACGAAAAAGGGACCGTACCCTCCGTAAAGCGATGTCCCAAAGACAAGAGGTATTATCAGATTGGTTGTAGTCGCACCCGTGCAGGCTATCAGCAGTCCCAGAAACAAGTATCGAAGCTGAAGCTTTGCGAGCCCCTGAACGTGCTTCAGTTTTCTGGCCAAGACAAAAAGACCTAATCCGAGGCAGAGTAAGAAATAGGCGGCGAAGAGTGGATACAGCGGACCATAAACGGGTTGGATCCGGGCCCCTGGGGGTTGAACGCCTGAGACAATCCATGGTGAAAGTGAGAGAAAAACGAATCCGATGGCGATCATGCCCAACGCCCTCAGGAAGACGTTAGAGGGATATCGGTCTTGCGCTGGGAAAGATCTGGCAAAGAGCAGGAAGCCATATGGAATCAAGCTTGCCGCAGCGAACGTCATACGGCCAACGGCTAGGGCAAGAGTTCGGTCTGTAATCCCATAATACGTGAGCGCAAGGCAGGTGCTCCAGAGTGTTACCGAAAAGGTAAAAAGGGCGAACGCTCGATGAGCTGAATTGTTCGGGTTTTTCAGATAGACAAGAATTCCCAGCCCAAGGGTACAGAGGCTTAAGAGCAGAACACTCAAGAATCTTATATCCACTGTGCCGTGACCTTAGACGAAAACTCTGGACGACCGAGGATTAAGACCGAATGAGTTCCGCCCATTCCATGGGCATTGATGAGGATATTTCTGATCCTCGACGATCGGGATTCATTGGGAACATAGTCCAAGTCGCAGTGAGGATCAGGATATTCGTAATTGATTGTGGGGGGAATGATAGACTCGTGGATAGCCAAAGAAGACGAAACTACCTGGAACATTGGGCTAGCAGCGAGAGATTGCCCAATCATAGATTTTATGGAGCTTACCGGAATATGATAAATTCTATCACCAAAAACTTGCTTGAATGCTGTGGTTTCCGCGACGTCATAGTCAGGCATGGCATTCCCGTGCGCATTGATATAGTCGATGTCTTCGCGACTCAGCCCAGCTTTGTGGATCGCAAGGTCTATTGCTTGGCAAAGGGCTGTTCCATTCAGATCAACTTTCCTCATGTGTCCGGATTCATTTGCACTTGCGGAGCCAAGCACTTCAGCATAGATGTGCGCTCCGCGATCAAGTGCATGCTCCAGATCCTCGAGAACTACGCACCCACCGCCTTCTCCGAGGACGAAGCCATCTCGCTTTAAGTCGTAAGGACGAGAGGCCTGGGCCGGGTGGCCGTCCCACTTTGTGAGAACGCCGCGCGAACAGAGACCCGCGAAAGCATACGGGAATATCGGTGCCTCAGAACTTCCCGCGATAACGACCTTGGATTGACCTGAAAAGATTTTGTCGTATCCCCACTGGACGACATCAACGCCTGTTGAACAGGCGGAAGATAGCGTCATAACTTGACCTTTGATTCCAAATTCGATGGCTACATGGCTTGCAGCGGCGTGAGGTGTATATTCATCAGTCGTCCAGGAAGGGATCGCCTGAAATCCCTTCGATAAGAAATCGAGATGCGTGTATTCGTAAATATCTCCGGCTCCATTGACACTATTTCCAAAGCAGACGCTCGTTTCTTCGGCGAGCCCGCCGTTAAGGCCAATGTCAGAATCGGCCACAGCTAACTTTGCCGCCGCTACGGCGAATTGGCTAAATCGACCCATCATTTTTGCACTACGAGATGAGACAAAGTCGGTAGGCTTAAAGTTTTTAACCTCGGCGGCGACTTTGCATGGGAACGGCGTTGGATCAAACGCCGTAATGTAGTCGACGGCAGATTTGCCGCCGATAAGATTCTCCCAAAACTCTTCCTTGCCGATCCCGTTGGGAGCAACGACACCTAGCCCGGTGATGACGACACGTCGGCCATTCATGATCGGGACCTCTTTCTTTCCTATTCGGTAAAAGTTTACTTGACTGTGACTGGAATCTTTAGCTGTTCGATACTTGTTCCCTTACTTCTCACTCCTCCTGAGAGGTCGGTTCATTCATCATAGTAAAAAATTTGCCAGGACCCTAACAAATGCGTGAGAAAAGCGCCGGTTTTTTCTCTTGTTTCGGGTAGTTAACCGAGCCGTGTAGAATACGTTGCGGTAGCAGCTCTCTGGACCACAATATATAGAGGGAAGGCAAGAACTAGCGGGAAGCCGCCGGTCCATAATGAACCGGCGTCCGATCAGATCTTCCAGGGACTGGACGCCCCCGCTAAGTGAGGATTATCCCGAGCTTCGCGGCAAGCTGGACGGTCCGGCCGACGTAATGAGTGACCTTCAACGTTTCAAACAGTTCGTAGGCGGCCTGAAGATGGGCACCGGCTGCTTCCTGGTTCCCTTGAGCTTGTGCCACTTCCGCGAGGGTTAACTGGGTACGCGCCATTTCGAATCGGGCCTCGACGGAGGTAAATGTCTCGAGAGCTGCGGTGAAGTAAGTTGCCGCCTCTTTGAACTCACCTCTGGCCTGGGCGATTCGACCCAAGGCTCGGTAGGCCCACGCAACTCCAAACTGATACTTCATCTCACTGGCAAGATGCAGTCCTTGGAGCGCGAGACCATGCGCCTTCTCGATATCGCCATTCAATAGATGAGCTTCGCCTAGCATTATCATGAACCAACTTTGCATCTGTCGAACCAAGGCAGGACCAAATTGCTGAATTGATTGCTCCAGCGGAGGGATTGCTTTGTGGGTGGTCCGCTTCTCTAAATAGGCCGCTCCACAAAACCCTAAAGCTAAGGCCCGGTTAAAAGGATCTTGCGCGAAGTCGATGCTTTGCTCGCATGCTTTGATGCCCAGGTCCCATTCACCTTTAAACGCATAGATCATTCCGGCTATCCAGGCGGCATAACTCCGAAGTCTGGGATTCGCGATTGATTCCGCAATGCGTCGAGCCTGAACCGCACTTCTACTTCCCGCTTGAAAATCTCCCAAGAAACCGGAATTAATCGCGACATTCCAGTGAGCGCAACCTAACCAGTAGAGCTCTTCAGTTGGCTGCAAAAGGGTGACTGCCTGCTGGCCGCACTCAACACCTCGTCTAAATTGCCCCGCAAAGCAGGATTCAATGGCCAGCGACACGTACGCCTTACCCATTGTCGCCTTGTCAGCGCACTGCCTTGCTTGTTCAATCGTTTGATTGAGCCACTGGACCGCATGCTCGTGATCTCCGACAAGACCACAAGTGCGGCCAAGCAGGAAGTAGTAGCGGCAGGCCAGAGAGGGGTCACTGAGCCGATCTACACGCTCCTGCTGCTCATGAAGAACGTCGAGAATTTCTGAGAAGCGCGCAAGGAAGTGGAGGGAATCGACCTGGCGGAGGACTAGCTCGAGAACGCAACGGTCCCGCTGAGCCGCTGGAAGCTGCTGCGCGTGAGCGAGCGCTTCCTTCAAAGCGGTGACAGCCTCAGCATGAGCGTAACTTCTCGCAGCCTTCTCGGCGAAGCGACTGAGATAATCAATGGCTTTCTCAGCGTCGTCGGTTTTCGAGAAGTGATACGCCAGCCGGTCGTAGGCTTCTTCAAAGCGGCCCGCGTAGAGCGTCTCCAAAGCTTTACCGGCTGCCTCGTGAAGAGCCTGGCGGTGGGACGGGACGAGCGCTTGATAGGCGACCTCCTGAGTCAGAGCGTGCTTGAAGGCGTAGATGGGCTCGTCGGTTCCAGTCTGCTCGTAAAGGAACTCCAGCCGCTTCAACTCCTCGAGGGGTTCGTCGATCTGGCCTGGACCGTCCGCCATTCTGTTGAGGAGCCTCAACGAAAACTCTCGTCCCAGCACTGACGCTGTTTGCAGCAGCCGCTTCGAGTGCTCACCGAGACGCTCGATGCGCGCGAGGAGCACTTCCTGAACGGTGTCGGGGATGAGCAAGTCCGAGGGAGAGGCGTCTTGCTCCTGCACTGCCCTGGCGAGCTCTTCCAGAAAGAAAGGATTGCCTTCTGCTTTGGCAACGATTTGCTGTGCAATATTCTGGGCGACGTCTTCTGTATGAGAGAGTGACTCCAGCAAGTTTAAACTTTCCTGGGATGAGAGCGGTTGCAGGGAGATCTGGGTGGCGTATGACTTTTCGATCCACTGAGGCCGATAGCCAGGACGATACGTTGAAAGAAGCAGCACGCGCGCGCTTGCCAAGCCCTCCACTAAGGAGGCCAGACACTCTTCAGATGTCTTGTCAATCCACTGGAGATCTTCAACGACAAGGACGACTGGCCGCCGGCGACTTGCGTTGAGGCCCATCTGCCGGAAGATCTTTATCGTCTCGGCCTTGATGGCCTCAGGACTCATCATGGCCAACCGCTGTGTCCCCTCTTTCAATCCTAAAAGGTGCAGGAGGTAAGGCGCACTCCCTTCAGGAGTCATCCCGATTTCCTCGAGGCACAGGCCAACCTTATCGGTTATGAGCTGAGGGGAGTCGCCCTCGCCAATGCCGCACTGGTGCCTGACAATGTCCAGCACCGGAAGGTAGGGAGTCGCGCTGCCGTAGGAGACGCAGCGCCCTTCGAGATACGTGATACCTTCCCCGGAAAGGCTTTGGCGAAATTCATGGAGGAGCCGCGACTTTCCGATCCCTGGATCGCC
>DATEAO010000100.1:0-5037 GCA_035288345.1 Candidatus Methylomirabilota bacterium
TGTTCAGGAGCGCTTTCGCATGGTATTTCCAGCGCGTGGTTCCGCTCCTCGGCGCGATGGTGAGCCGAGACAGAGACGCCTATCGCTACCTCCCGCGCAGTTCTGCGAGCTTTCTCGCCCCTGACGATCTCGCCCAGGCAATGACAAAAGCCGGGCTTCAGGACGTCCGGTATCAGCGCCTCGCGCTCGGCACCGTGGCGATCCATTTCGGCGTCGTCTAGTGCCGTGGCGATAAGCGTCGCGCCCGGGATAGCTCTCAGCATTCAGCCGTCAGCAGTTGGCACGAACATTCGGACCGCCGGTGACGCCTGTTTCACGACAGAGCTAATGGCTGAAAGCTCACCGCTGATGGCTCCCGTGTTCGGGGTATGATGTGGCCGTGAGCGCGACGAGCGAAGTGCGCGGCCGAATAGCTGAGCTTTTCACCTCGCTCCAGGGCGAAGGCGTGACCGCAGGAGTGCCATCGGTCTTCATCCGCCTTCAGGGCTGCTCGGTTGGCTGCGTCTGGTGCGACACCAAATATAGCTGGGACCCGACCAAAGGCGAGCTGTGGACCGTTGAAGGGATCCTCGAAAAGATCGCCCTCACTTCCCTAAAAAACGTGGTCGTCACGGGTGGAGAGCCGCTGGAGTCTCCGCTGTTTGTCCCCCTTGTCTCGGCGCTCAAGGCCCAAGGATACCGGGTCGAGGTGGAGACCTCGGGCGTGCTCGAGCCCCCCAACCTTCCGGTCGACCAGTGGAACGTCTCAATCAAGCTCGCGCACTCCAGCGTGCCCGAAGAGAAGAGGATTCGTCCGAACGCGATTCATGGCTTCGTTGCCCGCGATGCGTGGTTCAAATTCGTGGTTGCTCAACCCGAAGACGTTGATGAGGTGCTGGAGCTGCAAAAGCGCTGTTCGCTCCCGCAGGAGCGGATCCTTCTGATGCCGGAAGGGGCTGACCGTCACGCGCTTATCGAGCGATCTCGCTGGGTCTGGGAGGCTTGTCAAAGCCACGGATTCCGCTTCTCGCCTCGTCTCCACATCCTTCTGTTCGGAGCCAAACGCGGAGTGTAGGGACGTGAAGAGTGAAGCGTGAAGTGTGAAGCGCATGGATAGAAAAGCAGTCTGTCTACTCTCTGGGGGACTCGATTCGGCCACCGCGCTGGCGTGGGCCCAGCGAGAAGGGTACGACTGCTACGCGCTCACGTTCGACTACGGGCAGCGCCACCGCATCGAGTTGGACGCGGCGAAGCGCGTGGCTTCGTCGCTCGAGGTCAAAGAGCATCTCATCCTCTCGCTCGACCTGAGAACAATCGGCGGCTCCGCGCTGACCGCGGACATCCCGGTCCCGAAGGGACGGAGCGAAGCAGAGATCGGTCACGGCATCCCGGTCACGTACGTGCCAGCCCGCAATACGATCTTTCTCGCCTATGCTCTTGCGTGGGCCGAGGTGCTCGGGGCCGAGGACATCGTCATCGGCGTGAATGCGCTCGACTATTCGGGCTATCCCGATTGCCGCCCCGAGTATATCGAGGCGTTTGAGAAGATGGCGAACCTCGCGACGAAAGCCGGGGTTGAGGGGACGAGCCGCTTTCGAATCCACACGCCGCTCATCAAACTTGAAAAGGGTGAAATCGTCAAAAAGGCGATGGAGTTCGGGGTTGACCTCTCCCTTACCTGGAGCTGCTACGAGCCTGCCCCTTCAGGATTGGCCTGTGGAAGCTGCGATGCTTGCCGCCTCAGATTGAAGGGCTTTAGATCCGCCGGAGTCTCTGACCCGCTGAAGTACGCCACAATCCTGCAAGCCTAGGCCGAGCCCCCGAACGGCTCACCTCCGATCCAGCCTCCGTTGGAGCGGAGGGCGTCCCACCCGCCGATAAGACTGCAATACTGCTCAAGTTGGTCAGAAATCTGCGCGATAAGGACATTGAATGGGGCAGTTGCATCGACGACCTCGGGCGAGACAAGCCCGGAATCTAAAGCATTGGGACTGAGCGCGAGCGCGAATAGTCCCGCCGAGTTCCCTCCGACACGGCCAAGATTCCGCAATATTGCTCAAGTTGGTCAGAAATCTGCACGATAAAGTGACTGGGGAAGCCCCTGAGACGGCTCCTGGTCGCCAAGGACGTTGCCCCAGAGAAGAGAAAGGATGACAGCGTGAGTCAGCAACAGCCTCGTTGGGCATACCGCTGGGCTTTGCGTGGAGCGCTCCTTGGGCTTGGGGCGCCCCTGGGATGGTTTTTCTTTGGACTCCTCCTCCCCCCGCTCCCGCATCCGACCTGGTTCCTGATCGTGCTCTACAGCTATATGGTCGTGACCGCGGCCGGGGCTGGCGCTGCCATGGCGTTCTCTATCGGCCGCCACCAAGATTTCAGCTCCGAGCGGGAGCGCGAGCTGGAGATCGCGCGAGAGGAGCTCGCCCAGCGCGAGACTATTCACCTACAGAACCTCCGTCGAGCGCAGGAGCAGATGATTCACCTCCACCGCCTGCAGGCCGCGCTGGAGCGCGCCACGAGCGAGCAAGAAGTCTATCGCTGTATTGCCGACACTGCCATCGGCGGCCTGGGCTTTGATCGAATTTTCATCCTGGAGGTCAATAAACATGCGCAGATGCTCGAGTGCCGTGAGGCTCGAGGCAACCAGGACGAAACGATCGATCGGATCCGCGCGCCCTTGGGCCCTGATGGTGGACTCATTGCCGATGCCGTTCGCTCCAAAAAGAACTATTTTGTCGAAGATACGGGAAAGCTCCCGCCCCACATGGTGCTCAAGGCCCCGTACGATCAGATCAAAGCGTGGCGCGCCAAGAACGTGGGGTTGGTGCCGCTCGTCGTCCAAGGGGAATCCGTGGGGCTGGTGGCTGTCGACAAGAAGATCAGCCGCACGCCCATCACGACTCAGGACGCGGCGCTCCTCGAGATCTTCGGCGATCAGGCGTCGGTGGCCCTGCTCCACATCGCTCATCGCCGGGAGCTCGAGCGCTTGAACTCGGAACTCCAGGCCAACTATCAGGGTCTCTTGGAGCAGAAAAACACCGTCAGTGAAGCGTCCGAGACCCTTGTGGCCTCCACCGCCCAGTGCACCGCCGGAATCGAGGACGTCACCGAGGGGGCCTGGAAGCTCGCCGAACACGGCCAAGCCCTGAAAACAATCTTCCAGAAGCTCGTGGAAAGCATCGCCCTGATCGACGAGATCATCGCCTCCATCGACCGCGTGGCCGACCAGACCAACCTGCTCGCCCTCAATGCGGCGATTGAGGCGGCCCGGGTCGGTGAGGCGGGGCGCGGCTTTGCGGTCGTGGCGGGCGAGGTGCGGAAGCTGGCGTATCAAAGCGGAGAGGATTCGAACAACATCAAAACCACCCTCCGCTCGATGCAAGAAGCCGTGCAGTTGATGGCGGGGGCCGTCAACTCGGTCACCGACATCTCCCAGCGCCAAGCGGCGTCCATGGACCAGATGCTGAAGGTCATGTCCCACATCACGAGCCGGTCCCGGACCCTGGGAGCTCACGCCCAATAATCCTCCGATGCATCGATTCGCTCAGGAGATGAACCGCGCCTTGGGGCGCTCGAAGCTCCGCCAAGGTCCGAGGTCACTCACATGTCGTCTCTCTCGCAGGGGATAAAACTTTCCGGGCTTCGCGTCCTCATCGCTGAGGATGACACGAACCTCGCAAAGCTCTTGGGGCGGCAGCTCGAAGAGCTTGGACTGACCGTGATCGGCATCGCCGCGGACGGCGAAAAGGCCATTACGTTGGCAGAAGCGCTCACCCCGGATCTCCTCCTTCTTGACCTCGGACTGCCCAAGATGGACGGGATCCAGGTGGCGAGGGAGATCCTTGATCAGCGGTTCTTCCCAGTGGTGGTCGTCACCGGAAAGACCGGAAACGGCGTTGTTGAGACGGTCGCCGAGCTTGGGGTCTCCGCGTATCTCATCAAGCCGTTCCAAGTCCATGAGCTCGAGGCGGCAATCACGATCGCGTTTGCCCAGTACTCACGGATCCGATTGCTCCAGGATGAGGTCGGCTCACTCCAGGAGGCGCTGGAGACCCGAAAGCTCGTCGAGCGCGCGAAGGGCATTCTGATGGACCGGTTTGGGCTCTCTGAGGGCGATGCGATGCGGCGCTTGCAGCAGGAGTCGAAAGACCGGAACATGAAGCTCGGTGAGATCGCTCGGACCCTGGTGACAGCCCACGAAACCTTCGCGTCCCTGGACAAGCAGCGGGAACCCACCCGGCGCCACTCGCAGAACAACCCGTAACGAACACCCCCGGGCTCGTGGCTCGGGCCCGCAAGAGACGCAATAGATCCTCGCCTTCAAGGTTCACAAAGGGCATAGCGGCGGGAGATCTTTCAGGACGCTTCACCCGTTGTGGTGAGCGTCGGCGCCGAGATTTCCGTTAAGTGTTCCCTGCCTTGGCCGATTCCCTGTACAAATAGTTCCGTCAGGGTGAATGATTCACCCGTCGGTTAGGCTATGAAAGCCTCTCGCATTGCGGTGCGAGAGGCTTTTTTTTAGGAATAATTGTGATGACTCAGCAATTGGGACGCACCATCCTCCAGAAAACGGCCAAGACTGCCGAGGGAGCGACCAGGGGGGCGCTTGTGGACGGAGTCATGCAAAAAGTCGTCATTTACACGCTCGCGACGCTTCTGGCGGTGGGTCTCGGCTACTCCCACTTCAAGGGAGACTCGATTCCCAAAATCCAGGCGTTCGAACGGGTCGAAATGCATTGAGAACTCAACCTGTCCGAAAACTACTCTCACTCTTCTCGATAAGCTGCCGCCGTAACCGGGTTTAACAGGGTGTTGCAAAACCCCTGTTAGTGCAGGCTGTTCAAAAAGGTCCAGATGCAAGGCGGCGAGGAAGTGAGGAGTGAGGCGTACTGAGATGTACGTTGCAACGACGAGCGACGAAGCCAACGCCGCAGATGGGCTTTTTTCAACAGCCTGCTAGGATTTTTTGACTGACCTCGCGGGGCAAATCTTGTGCACCCAGGTTTGGCCAATCTTCAAGTGATTTCCGTTCCGGCGAATCTTCTGTTTGCACTTTCGGCA
>DATEAO010000101.1:0-10606 GCA_035288345.1 Candidatus Methylomirabilota bacterium
GATCACCTGGTTGCGGGCGTCCTCGATGAGCCGCTCTTTCCCGGACGGGACATGCATGTCCTCGATCCCAATCGACAGCCCGGAGAGCGTGGCGTACCTGAACCCGAGGTCTTTCAGCTCATCCAGGAACGCGACCGTCGCTTCGTTCCCCAGCTTCCGGTAGCACTCGCCGATCAGGGCGATGACTTCCTTTTTCTTCAGCTCGCGATTCACAAAGCGGAGCGGCTCCGGTGTATTCTCATTCAGGAAGACGCGCCCCACCGTGGTCTCGATGATTTCACCATTCCACCGGAGGCGGATCCTGGCCTGGAGCTCCACGTCTTCGGCGTCATAGGCCATCCGCACCTCTTCCATGTCAGCAAAGAGCCGCCCTTCCCCCTTGGCCCCCGGGCGCTCCTTGGTCAGATAGTAGATCCCGAAGACCATGTCCTGGCTCGGCACCGCGAGTGGCGCGCCGTTCGAGGGCGAGAGGATGTTGTTGGACGAGAGCATCAGGATCTGGGCTTCGAGCTGGGCCTCCAACGAGAGCGGAATATGCACCGCCATCTGGTCCCCGTCGAAGTCAGCGTTGAATGCGGTGCAGACGAGCGGGTGGATTTCGATCGCCTTCCCCTCGACCAGGATCGGCTCGAACGCCTGGATCCCCAGCCGGTGGAGCGTCGGCGCTCGGTTCAGGAGGATCGGGTGCTCTTTGATCACTTCCTCCAGGATGTCCCAGACCTCGGGGCGCTCCTTCTCCACCATCTTCTTGGCGCTCTTGATCGACGATGCGAGGCCCCGCTCCTCCAGCTTTCTCAGGATGAACGGCTTGAAGAGGTCGATCGCCATCTTCTTGGGCAACCCGCACTGGTGGAGCTTCAGATGCGGCCCGACCACGATGACCGAGCGGCCGGAATAATCCACGCGCTTGCCGAGCAGGTTCTGGCGAAAACGCCCCTGCTTGCCCTTCAGCGTGTCACTGAGCGACTTCAGCGGACGGTTGTTGGGGCCGGTGATGATTCGCCCCCGGCGGCCGTTGTCGAAGAGCGCATCCACCGCCTCCTGGAGCATGCGCTTCTCGTTCCTGACAATGATCTCAGGCGCGCGGAGCTCCATCAGCCGCTTCAGCCGGTTGTTCCGGTTGATCACGCGTCGGTAAAGGTCGTTCAAGTCCGACGTCGCAAACCGGCCACCGTCCAGCGGAACGAGCGGCCGCAGCTCGGGTGGGATCACCGGAATCACTTCGAGGATCATCCACTCGGGCTGGTTGTTGGACTTGATAAACGCCTCCACAACTTTAAGCCGCTTCACGGTCTTTTTCCGCTTCTGGGCCGAGGTCTCTCCGAGCATCTGGGCGCGAAGCTCTCTCGCCAGCACGTCGAGGTGCAGGTCGCGCAGGAGCTGACGGATCGCCTCGGCGCCCATTCCGGCCTTGACGGCGTCCGGACCGTGCTCTTCCTGGACCTTCCGCAAGCGGTCCACGCTGATCAGGTCCTTTTTCTTCAGGGTCGGGACCTGCCCCGGATCGAGCACCACGTTCTCTTCGAAATAGAGGATCTTCTCCAGGTCCCTGAGTGACATGTCCAAGAGCTGGCCGATGCGGCTCGGGAGTCCCTTGAAGAACCAGACGTGCGAGACCGGGGACGCCAGCTCGACGTGCCCCATGCGCTCCCGCCGGACCCGCGCGCGTGTGACCTCCACTCCGCACTTGTCACAGATCACGCCGGCAAACTTCATCCGCTTGTACTTCCCGCACGCGCACTCGTAGTCCTTGGTGGGACCGAAGATCCGGGCGCAGAAGAGCCCGTCGCGCTCGGGCTTGAACGTTCGGTAGTTAATCGTCTCCGGCTTTTTCACCTCTCCGTGAGACCAGGAACGGATCTTCTCCGGTGACGCGAGCCGAATGCGGATCGCGTTGAAGGTGATAGGCTTCGGGTGTCGATCGAGAATTCCCCACAGGTCTTTGGTGGGCCTGTCTTCTCTGATCAGACTGCCGAGGTGCCGATCCGTGAGCATTCTGAACCTCCTCTTTAGGGGTGTGTGAAGAGTGAAGCGTGAAGAGTGAAGCGTAACAATCCACATCGAGCCGCTTTGGCCGTTTCCTTCTCGTTCGCTTCACGGTTCACGTCGTCACCCTTCATTCCTCACCCTTTCGCGTTTCACATCAGAAAACGGGCTCGGGATTGGCGGTTTCCGATTCCCGTGCTTCGTTCCCCGCTTCACGCGTCACTTTTCACGCTTCACGTGCTACGGTTTGCCGTCCTTCTGGATCAGCTCGACGTCCAACGCCAGGCTCTGGAGCTCCTTCACAAGCACGTGGAAGGACTCCGGGGTGCCAGGCTCCAGGAAGTTTTCTCCTTTCACAATCGCCTCGTAGATCCGGTTTCGTCCTTCCACGTCGTCGGACTTCACCGTCAATATCTCCTGCAACGTGTGTGCAGACCCGTACGCTTCGAGCGCCCACACCTCCATCTCGCCGAAGCGCTGACCGCCAAACTGGGCTTTGCCACCCAACGGCTGCTGGGTCACCAGCGAATAGGGGCCGATCGAGCGGGCGTGCATCTTGTCATCCACCAGGTGAGCAAGCTTCAGGATGTAGATCTGGCCAACCGTCACCTCCTGGTGGAACGGCTTCCCGGTCCGGCCGTCGTAGAGAACGGTCTTGCCGCTGGTCGGCAGGCCGGCCTCTCTCAAGCACTCCTTGATCTCAGACTCCTTGGCCCCGTCGAAGACCGGACTCGCCATCCAGAGGCCGAGCGTCCTGGCTGCCCATCCGAGATGCGTCTCGAGAATCTGCCCGACATTCATTCGTGACGGAACGCCCAGCGGGTTCAGGACGATCTCGACCGGACTGCCATCCGGGAGGTACGGCATATCCTCCTCGGGGAGGATCCTCGAGACCACGCCCTTATTCCCGTGGCGGCCAGCCATCTTGTCGCCGACCGAGAGCTTGCGCTTGACCGCGATGAAGACCTTGACCATCTTGATGACACCCGGCGGGAGATCGTCACCGCGCTTGAGGCGAGCGAGCCGCTCCTCGAGCATCGTCTCCAAAATCGAGATCTGCTCCTCGGCCAGCTCCTCGATCTTCCGGATATTGGCCGCGAGGTCGTCGTCCTCCTTCACCCTGATCTTCTTTAGATCATTCCAGGCGAAGCTGTCCAACGCTTCGCGCGGGATCTTGTCGCCTTTTTTCCCGAGCTTCTGCTTGGTCGCAGGGTCAATGAGGTCCTGCGTGAGACTTTTGCCAACCAGGAGATTTTTGAGCTTCTGGTCTCGCTCGAGCTTGACGATGGAGATCTCGTCCTCGTAATCCTTCTCCAGCCGGCCGACCTCGCCCTCTTCGATCGACTTGGCGCGCTCGTCTTTGTCGATGCCGCGCCGGGAGAAGACCTTCACGTCCACGACCGTTCCCTCGATCCCCGGCGGCACCGTCAGCGACGTGTCCCGCACGTCTCCGGCCTTCTCGCCGAAGATCGCGCGGAGCAGCTTCTCTTCCGGCGTAAGCTGCGTCTCGCCTTTCGGGGTGATCTTGCCGACCAGAATATCTCCGGCCTTCACCTTTGCGCCGATCCTGACAATCCCGGATTCGTCCAGGTCCTTCAGGGCTTCTTCTGACACATTCGGGATATCACGGGTGATCTCCTCTTTCCCGAGCTTGGTGTCACGGGCCTGAACCTCGAACTCCTCGATGTGAATCGAGGTGTAGCGGTCGTCCTTCACCAATCGCTCCGAGACCAGGATGGCGTCCTCGAAGTTGTAACCGCCCCACGGCATGAACGCGACAAGAACGTTGCGACCGAGCGCCAATTCGCCCTCGTCAGTGCCGGGGCCATCCGCGATCACCCCGCCGGCCTGAACTTGCTGCCCTTTTTTCACAATTGGCTTCTGGTTGATACAGGTGTTCTGGTTCGACCGCTGGTACTTGGTCAAACTGTAGATGTCCAGAGGCAGGTCCTGGACCGGATCCGCCTTTTTGGATTTGGACTCGGCTCGGACCACGATCCGCTCGGCCGAGACATACTCCACCACGCCCGGTCGCTTCGCGACCACGACGGAGCCTGAGTCTCGCGCCACGATATGTTCCATCCCTGTCCCGACCAACGGAGCCTCGGGCTGGAGCAGCGGCACGGCCTGGCGCTGCATGTTCGACCCCATGAGGGCGCGGTTCGCGTCGTCATTCTCAAGAAACGGAATCAGCGAGGCGGCCACCGAGACCAGCTGCTTCGGGGAGACGTCCATATAGTGGACCTCTTCGGGAGGCACCATGGTGAACTCCCCGCCTTTGCGGGCCGACACGCGCTGGCTCAAGAACCGGCCGCGCTTGTCGAGCTCGGCGTTGGCCTGAGCAATGACGAACTGCTCCTCCTCGAGCGCGGTGAGGAAGACGATCCGATCGGTGACGACACCGCCATCCACTTTCCGGTACGGCGTCTCGATGAAGCCGTACTCGTTAATCCTCGCGTACGTTGAGAGCGATGAGATGAGCCCGATGTTCGGTCCTTCCGGCGTCTCGATCGGGCAGATGCGGCCGTAGTGCGTGGGATGCACATCGCGCACCTCGAACCCGGCGCGCTCTCGCGACAGCCCCCGAGGCCCCAGGGCCGACAACCGGCGCTTGTGGGTCAGCTCAGCCAGCGGATTGGTTTGGTCCATGAACTGTGAGAGCTGAGACGAGCCGAAGAACTCCTTGACCACCGCGGAGACCGGCTTGGCGTTGATCAGGTCGTGGGGCATCAGGTTTTCGATCTCGGAGATCGACATCCGCTCCTTGACCGCCCGCTCCATCCGCGTGAGCCCCACGCGGAACTGGTTCTCCAACAGCTCACCGACCGAGCGCACACGACGGTTGCCGAGGTGGTCGATGTCGTCGGTCGGCTTGAGTCCGATTTTTACCAGCAGCAGGTGGCGGATCACATGCACCACATCGTCGCTTCTCAGGGTCTTCACGGTGAGGGGCGTATCGATGCCGAGCTTTTTGTTGAGCATGAAGCGTCCGACACGGGCCATGTCGTAGCGGCGCGGGTCCATGAACATCCCGCGAAAGAGCGCCCGCGCGCTCTCGACTGTGGGCGGGTCGCCCGGACGAAGTCTGCGGTAGATCTCAACCAGCGCTTCATCCGGGTTCTTGTGATGATCCCGGCCGAGGGTCTCAAGGAGCGACGGGTCGTTCTTCGTCGCGCTCACGATCACCAGCTTGAACGGGGCCACCCGCCGCGACATGATCTGCGCCAACACCTGGGTGGACACCTCCTGGTTCGCTTCCAGCAGGACTTCTCCGGTCTCCTGGTCCACGATGCGGCCGCCGGTGCGCCGACCCACCAGCTCTTCAGCCCGGACAGCGATCTTGTCAACCCCCACTTCCTGCAGCCGCTGGATGATCTTCAAAGTCAGCCGCTTGCCACCCTGAATGATCGGCTCTCGATGGCGCGGCGGCTTGATGTCCTCCGCCATCTTCTCACCGACATGCGCGCCCGGGTGGAGCCGCTTCCATGCCAGGCCATCCTCGAACGAGAGGACCTCCTCGAGGTCGTAGAAAAAGGCGAGCAGCTCCTCATCGGAGAGGATGACGCCCTTCTCGAGGAAACAGAAGGCCCGAAGAAACGCCGTGGCCAGCATCTTCCGCCTGCGGTCCACACGCACGTGGAGGACATCGTTCACGTCGAAATCGAACTCGACCCAGGAGCCGCGGTAAGGGATGATGCGGGCGGAGTGGAGGAGCTTGCCCGAGGCGACGGTCTTTCCCTTGTCGTCGCTGAAGAACACGCCCGCGGACCGCTGGAGCTGAGAGACCACCACCCGCTCGGTGCCGTTGATGATAAACGTCCCCTTCTCGGTCATCAGCGGAAGCTCGCCCAGGTAGACCTCTTGCTCTTTGATGTCGCGAATGGACTTGGTTTTTGTCTCTTTGTCCTTGTCATATACCACGAGCCGGAGCGTCACCTTCAACGGCAGCGCATAGGTCATTCCGCGATCGTGGCACTCTTCCATCGTGTACTTCGGCTCTCCGAAGTGGTAGTTCACGAACTCGAGCGAGGCGTTGCCGTTGTAGTCCTCGATCGGAAAGACGGACTTGAAGACCGACTGGAGCCCGATCTCCTCGCGACGGTCCGGAAGCATGTCCTTCTGGAGAAATATCTCGTACGAGCGTTTCTGAACTTCGATCAGGTTCGGGATCTCCACGATCGACGGGATCTTCCCGAAATCCTTCCTGACCCGGTGCCCGCACTGAATGGTTCCTGCCATGTGTGTATGCTCCTTCAGTGAAGAGTGATCCTGAGTCCTGACGTCAACCCTTCCAACCTGCCCGCCTCGACGCGCATGCTCGCGCTATTTGATCTCCACGGTTGCCCCGACCTCTTCGAGCTTCTTCTTGATCTCCTCAGCCTCGGCCTTTGCCAGCTTCTCCTTCACCGGCTTCGGCGCCTCGTCCGCCACGGCCTTGGCTTCCTTCAGGCCCAACCCGGTGAGCTCACGGACCACCTTGATGACCTGGATCTTCTTGTCGCCGGCGCTGATGAGCACCACATCGAACTCTGTCTTCTCCTCGGCCGCAGCGGGAGCGCCGGCGGCTGGAGCGCCCGGAGCGCCAAACCCCGCCGGCATCGCCGCCATCGGCGAGATCCCATACTTGTCCTGAAGCCCTTTGACCAGGCGGTTCAGATCCATCACCGTCCACTGATCAACCGACTCCAGCACATCATCAATATTCACTCGAGCCATGACGTTCCTCCCTTCAAAGTCAGCATTCAGCTTTCAGCCCCTCAGCGTTTAGTTTCCGAGGCTGATGGCTGACCGCTGATAGCTGAGTGCTCACAGCAGTTATGAAGCCTCTCGTTTTGCCCGAAGCTGGTCCAGAATCGACACGAACGACCGCAACACTCCCTCAAGTGTCTGCACCAGGTTCGCGAGAGGTGCCTGGAATGTGCCCACCACTTGCGCCAGCAACACCTCGCGGGTGGGCAAGTCGGCCAGCGCTTTGACGTCGCTCGCTCGGATGACTTGTCCTTCAACACATCCGGCCGTGATAGTCAGTTCCGGGTGTTGCTTCTGAAACGACTGGAGGGCCTTCGCCAGGGCGACCGCGTCTTTACGCGTGAGCGCGAGCGCGGTGGGGCCTTTCATATACTGCCGAAGGCCATCAAGCGGCGAGTCCTGCACCGCGATCTTGGCCAGTCGATTCTGCAGCACCTTGTACTGGGCCGACACGTTCCGGAGCTCTCGCCGGAGTTGAGAGAGCTGTTCAACTGTCAGCCCGCGATACTCGGTCAGAATGGCAGATCGGACGCCATCAAAGCGCGCCCTGAGCTCCTCAACAGTTTTAAGCTTGGTCTCGCTCGGCACAGTGTTTCACTCGGAGGGGGCTCCGCCCCTTCCGGTGCCCCCCTTATGGCAGCACGGGCGCCCGGGCGCGCGCGCATCCAGAGCTTTTTGCTCGCGGCCTCGCCACGCCCGCGCTCCTTTAGAGATCATCGTTGCAGGCAAAGCAGCTGCCTCCTAGCTTTTTTTAAAGAGGTTGGCAATGCGCTGCACATCCACGTCCACTCCTGGCCCCATGGTTGAGGAGATGGTCAGGTGTCTGAGGTACTGCCCTTTCGACGACGCCGGCTTGGCGCGCATGATGGCCTCGATGAGCGCCATGGCGTTTTCGACGAGCTGGTTCTCCGAAAACGAGCGCTTCCCGATCGGGACCTGAACGTTCCCGGCCTTCTCCACCCGGAACTCAACCTTCCCGGCCTTGGCCTCACGAACCGCGCGGCCCACATCAAACGTCACCGTTCCGATCTTGGGGTTCGGCATCAGCCCTCTCGGGCCCAGCACTTTTCCCAGCCGTCCCACCTGGCCCATGAGATCCGGCGTGGAGATCGCACTATCAAACTCCATCCAGCCGCCCTGAATCTTCTCCATCAGCTCCTCGGCTCCCACGTAATCCGCTCCGGCCTCACGCGCCTCCCGTTCCTTCTCCCCTTTCGCAAAGACGAGCACACGAATCGATTTGCCGATCCCATGCGGGAGCACCACCGCTCCGCGCACCATCTGCTCGGCGTGCTTGGGGTCCACGCCGAGCCGAATCGCCATCTCCACCGTCTCATCGAATTTGGCGGGCTTGCCCTTCTTCAGGAGCGTGATCGCTTCTTCCAGGGGGTACTCCCGCTCCTGATCGATCTCAGCGAGTGCGGCTCCGTATCGCTTCCCCAAATGGGCCATCGCCTTAGCTCCTTCGGACTGGGGTGTGCCCGCATCCCGACATTCCGGTGATTGCAGCGCGGGCACTGATTGCGGCGCGGGCGCCCAGGCTTTCCTCGGAGGGGGGCACGCCCAACGGCCCCTGACCCACTCGATCGGACGAGCCGTTCGAGGGAGGCCGAACCTCCCCCAAGGTTGCGCGGGCGAAGCCCGCGCTCGGAACAGCAAAAAGCGCCCCGCCCGCGCCCGACTCCTGAGCTTGCGCGGGCAAAGCCCGCGCTCGAACACACTCGGGCCGCGCCCGCGCTCCCGCGGAGATTAGCGTGGTGCGCTCGCGCATGTCTATGGCGTGACCTCGATCCCCATGCTCCGCGCCGTCCCTTCGACCGTTCGCATGGCGGCCTCGAGGGAAACGCAGTTCAGGTCCGGAAGCTTGGTCTGAGCGATCTCTTGCACTTGTGCGCGCGTGACCTTTCCGATCTTATCTTTGTGCGGAACGGCGGACGCCTTGGCGATTCCCGCCGCTCGCTTGAGGAGCACTGCAGCCGGCGGTGTCTTGATGATCAGACTAAATGACCGGTCGTGATAGATCGTGACCACCACCGGGAGCACCAGGCCTTCCTGAGACGCGGTCTGAGCGTTAAACGCCTTGCAAAACTCCATGATGTTGACCCCGTGCTGCCCCAGGGCCGGGCCTACAGGCGGCGCAGGATTGGCTTTCCCCGCTGGAATCTGAAGCTTCACGACAGCCTGAACCTTTTTGGGCGGCATCTCTATCCTCGGAGGGGGGCACGCCCCCCTTGCACGCGGGCCTCGCCCACCACGCTGATCTCTCCGGAGCGCGGGCGTGCCCTTGACACCGACGGCGTCAAGGGCCGGGTGCCCGCGCTGTAATCTATTGTTTGACGAACAAGCATGTAGGTCCGCTCCACCGTGGTTAGATGCGTTCCACCTGGTAATATTCCAGCTCAACCGAGGTGAGGCGGCCGAAGATCGCCACCATCACTTTCAGCTTTCCGCGCTCGGGGTTGAGATCATCAATCGTCCCGGTGAAGTTGACGAACGGCCCCTCGATGACCCTGACTTTGTCGCCCTTTTGGAAGACCGACTTTGGCTTCGGCTTCTCGGCGCCCACCTCCATCTGACGCAGGATCTCATCCACCTCGCTCTGGGGAAGCGGCACCGGACGCGACGCGGATCCCACGAAGCCCGTCACCTTGGGAGTGCTCCGCACCAGGTGCCAGGTCTCATCGTTCAATTCCATCTCGACCAGGACATACCCTGGAAAAAACTTTTGCGCCGTGATCCGCTTCAGCCCTTTTCGGACTTCGACCACCTCTTCGGTCGGGACGACCACGCGAACAATCTGGTCTTGGAGCCCGAAGATTTTGGCCCGCTGTTCGATCGCCGACGCCACCTTATTCTCGAACCCTGAATACGTGTGGACCACGAACCACTGAGTTGTCGACGAGTCTTTGGTTGTCATCGAAGGATTAGCTCCACGACGCGCGCCAGACCAATGTCCACGGCCCAGAGAAATGCGGCGATGACGACCACCACCACGAGGATGATGACCGTCGAGTTCGACACCTCTTTCTGGCTAGGCCAGTTCACCTTTTTGAACTCGGCCACCACTTCTCTAAAAAACTGCTGGACAGTCGCTAAGAAACCCATTACGCCAAACTTCTCTCTTGAGCAGTACTCTTATCAGGGGCTCGAACCCTCCAGCCGTCAGAGTTCTGCACTCCGTTCATAATCTGGCAGGCGTGGAGGGATTCGAACCCCCATCCCCCGGATTTGGAGTCCGGTGCTCTAGCCGTTAGAGCTACACGCCTAACGCCGTGCCGATAAGCTTCGCATCTCTGCGTTCTCGGTCGTCGGGACTCCTCAACGTACAACTGCGTACGCCTCCGGGTCCCTCCTCCCTCGGGCCTTGACCTGCTCGCTTCTCGCCACGGCACGAGGGGAAAATCTAAGCGCGCTCCACAACTGCCGTTGATACGACGCCTGGTCGGATAAGTTAGTCCGCTGCGTCGCAACCTTATTAGAAGCACTTCGTCGTGTCCGTAGCCCCTCACTTGGATTCTTTGTGGGGGGTGTGCTTGCGGCACCACTTGCAATACTTCTTCATCTCCAACCGGTCGGGGTGGGTCCGCCGGTTTTTCGTCGTCGAATAGTTCCGCCGGTCGCACGCCGTGCACGCCAGGGTGATGATCTCGCGCGGCATAACGTTTTATTCCGAGGCCTCGGTGACGACGCCGGCGCCTACGGTCCGCCCCCCCTCCCGAATCGCAAACCGCAGCTCCTTCTCTAACGCCACCGGCGTGATCAGCTCGATGGCCATCTGCACGTTGTCCCCGGGCATCACCATCTCCACCCCACCGGGCAGCGTGCACACCCCGGTCACGTCGGTGGTCCGAAAGTAGAACTGCGGCCGGTA
>DATEAO010000102.1:0-2760 GCA_035288345.1 Candidatus Methylomirabilota bacterium
CTCCGACTCCCTCGCTGTAGAAGGATCCATCCCTCGTAACGGCCGATGAGCTAGACGCCGGGAATTGGTTCGCGGCGCTCGATGGCCGCGATCAGATCCGGGGACAGGGTGCCGACGCAGGATTCCTCGACGGGGCCTTGCATGCGGATTGACCAGTCTTTTCTCACTTCGATCTTCAGCTCGCCTCCCGGCATCTGGATCGCGATCACGCCGAAATCGCAGAGACCGTTCTTGACCGCCGCGCATGCCACCGCGCAGGAGCTCGAGCCTGACGCGAGCGTATAGCCGGCGCCCCGCTCCCAGATCAGGATCGAAACGCGGTCGCGGCCCCTGACCCGGGCGAACTGGACATTCGTGCGCTTGGGAAACACCGGGTGGTTCTCGATCAGGGGCCCGAGCCGTTTCACCTGGGCCACGTCCAGCCAATCCGTGAAGACCACGCAGTGCGGGTTCCCCACCGAGAGCGCGGTGACGTTCAGGAACTCCCCCGCGACCTCGAGCGGCACGCTGACGACTTCCCGCTCAGGACCGTTCATCGGGATCTCCGGCGCCACAAACGTGGCGCGTCCCATCTCCACGGTGACCGATTCCACGCGCCCGTTGTTCACGTGGCACTCGGCTTCGACGATGCCTCCGAGGGTCTGGATCGTGAACCGCGTCGTCTTGGCGTGCCCATGCTCGTAGCAGTATTTGGCGAAGATCCTGAGACCGTTGCCCGACTTCTCGGCCTCGCTCCCGTCAGGGTTGAAGATCCTCAGTCCGAAGTCGGCCTGCGATGACGGGACGAGAAGCAAAATGCCGTCGCTCCCCACTCCCCAGTTCCGGTGGCAGATCCGCCGGATCGCAAGCGGGGAAAACTCGAACTCGATCTCGTCCTGGTTCATCACCAGGTAGTCGTTCCCTAACCCGTGCCCTTTCACGAATCGAGTCATCAGGCGACTGCCTCCAAGTGTTCCATCACTCCTACCCAAGTTCAGGGGTCAGGGGTCCGGGGTCCGGGGCTCGCCAAGCGGGAATCGAAATTCCCCTCCCGCCCCCGAATCCCAAAGTCGGCCACGCATTTCACCTCGCAGGGTGTTGAAAAACACCCTGCGAGGTGCAGGCTGTTCAAAAAGGTCCAGATGCAAGGCGGCGAGGAAGCGAGGAGTGAGGCGTACTTGGTCGTACGCTGCAACGACGAGCGACGAAGCCAACGCCGCAGATGGGCCTTTTTCAACAGCCTGCTAGGTCTCAGGGAAGACGGCAAGCACGCCGGTATAGTTATGGAAGAAGTTCTTGCCACCAATCGGGGCGAACTCCCCATTCCCAAAGAACCCGGCCAGCGGGAAGTCGCCGAGAGTTTTTCGGATCATCATCACGTCGTGGTCAAGCACTTCAAAGAGGTTCAGGCCCCGCCCCAGGCAGTTGAAATAGAGCCCACACTGAGGGGGGCGCGAGCCGAGGCGCTGGGCCATCGCGGTAAGTGTCTCTTCCAGGTCGACGTGCGCGCTCTCCCGATCCCGGACGTGAAACTGAATCGTCTGGCCGACATGCACCGGCTCAATCACAATCACCGTCCCCGCTTTCTGATCGAACGACACGAGCCCGCGCACGAGGAAGTCGCCCCGCCCCAGCGGCGATTTCTTCGGGTCGATCGCAAAACCGGCATACAGGTCTCCTTCGTGAATCCGCTCATCAGGGTTCGCGATGGTCGAGATCGCTTCGCGGAGAATCTCCACGGCGGGACGGCTGCCGATCTCGTACATCATGTTTCCCTCGGCCCGCGTGATCACGTACGGTGCACCGATGGGCTGGCAGCCTTGGGCCACACCGATCGAGATGGGGACCCCCCCCAGCGCGAGGCCGACCAGGCTCCGCTCCACCCTGTCAGTCTGGAACAGCTCAAACATCGGAGCGCCTGCAGCCACCGCGCCAACAACCGGAACGCCTGGGAGCGCCTGATTCAAACGATCGAGGAGGGCTGCCGGATAAAGCCGGCGCGCATCCGGCAGGAGAACCAGAAGTCCGCCAGACCCAACGGTTGGGGCGACCCGATCGATCAGCTCCGCTTCCCCTCCCTCGCTGAAGCAGAACGGCGTCATCGCACACCCTTCGGCGTGAACCGCAAGCACCGCCACCCCGGGCCGCGCTTCGATCTCGCCGTCACCGGTCAGAACCCCGGCCCCGCTGCACCCCACGACCACAGTGGCGCCGGTGACTCTGCGAACTGTATGGACAAGCGCATCAGCGACGCATCCACCATCAGGAGTGGTAAAGACAAACGCGAGGTGGGCGCGGTCCTTTCCCAGGCGGTCCATCGCAGTGAGCGAAGCGTCCATCACGGCGGAGAGCGCGTTTCCGCCTCGGCCGAGCCCGGCTCCGGCTGCCATTACGGGGCTAGTCATGAGACGGCTCCCTGGGGCTGGACGCCCCGCCCGATCGCCATGGCGCGGGGAATTCGGGAATCGGGATTCTGGATTGGCAATTCGGGAACCGGGGTCCGGGGTTCGGGGTTCGCATTTGAGTCTCAGTCGTCAGATTTCGGCTTCGCGTTTTTCATTTCCCCAGCTCCGGACCCCGAGCCCCTGGCCCCGGACACCGGATTACGGCTTTTGCGGGATCCCATGCCTCCGCATCTTCGAATAAAGCGTGGGCCGATGCAAGCCAAGCTTGGCGGCGGCTGCCTGTTTGTTCCAACCCGTGGCCGCCAGCGCTTCCAGGATCGCCGCGCGCTCCAGCTCCTCCAGGCTGCCAGAAAGCAATGCCGGTCTCGTCGGCGAC
>DATEAO010000103.1:0-7853 GCA_035288345.1 Candidatus Methylomirabilota bacterium
AGCCGATTGGCGGCCGTCGTGACGGGTCACTCTCGCTCCTCCTTTCCCTGAGCCACCCCCATCTTCTGATCGTAGCGTCGCTTGTATTCGGCCACACCCCGGAACAAAGTCCGGGCGATCTTGTCGCGATAGCTCGGATCCATGAGTTTTCGCTCTTCCTTTCGATTGGTGAGAAACCCGATCTCCACGAGCACGGCCGGCATCGCCGCTCCGCCCAAGACGTAGAAGCCGGCTTGCTTGACCCCTCGATTAGGGATGCGAAGCACCTGGGTCAGCGAGTCCAGCAGGGTCTCGGCAAAGCGACTCGACTCTTTCTGGAAGTCCGATTGCGCAAGATCCCACAGAATCGATTTGAGGAAATCCGGGTTCGCCTGTTTGTTTCCGGGCTCCAGCTCGATCACGCCGTTTTCGAGCGCCGCGACCTGCCGGGCTTCATTGTCCGAGGCCTCCGACGAGAGGAAGTAGGTCTCCACGCCTTCTGAGGCCGAGACACGATGAGCGTTCGCGTGAATCGAGAGGAAGAGGTCGGCCTTTCGGCTGTTCGCGAAGGAGGTCCGCTCACGCAGGGGAATGAACTCATCGTTGCTTCGAGTCAGGAGCGCCTTCACCCCGAGCTCGCCTTCAATCAGGCGCGCTAGCCGCTTCGTGACATCGAGGACCACATCCTTTTCCTGGAGTCCCGAAGAGCCGATCGCCCCGGGATCATGACCGCCGTGACCCGCGTCCAGGGCGATGACCCGCAGTGGCTCTCCCTGCGGTGCCTTCACAGGCTCTGCGTTGCCACGCGTGCGATAAAACTCAAGCACCAGCCGATACGGCTCCTGAAGCGTATACGTTCTCGTCTCACCGGGCTGCCCCTGGAATGCAATGCGCAACCTGGACGGACTTGTGGCCAACTGAATGGATTTGAGCAATCCGTCGCTCACGGTCTGCGACTCCGCGGCTTTCACGGAGAGCCCGTGAAGGACCACACGGGCTTCCCGATTGGTCGAGGATTCCAGGCGATGCGTAAAAGGGCCCGTCGCCTCGATCACCACCCGCGTGTAGTGTTTGTAAGAGCGAAAGCGAAGGTCAGTCAGGGTGACGGGCTTCGTTGCCTTGCCGGCGGTGGTCGGCGCGCGGACTGACGGCGCCGGCTCCCCGGTCGCCACCGGATACGGCCAGAGCAGAAGCGGGAACAGGAGAAGCGCGAAAGCCGCGCACTGTGTGACGACGCGCATACGCCATTCTATCACGCGGTGAATTTTCGAACGAAACTCGACCGAGGTTGATGTTCCCTCCCGGCTGCTGACCACGATGCTCTATGCGTTGGAGGAGAGTGGTGGGGACTACGGCCTTCAAACCATGTGTATCGGCCACGGTCTCGCGAACGCTACGATCATCCTGCGTGAGGATTAACCGCTCTGTCACAACAAAAGGCCCACTCCTGAGGTCGGAGTGGGCCCTGTGTGTTGTGTCAAGATCCCCTGTTGTCCGAAGAATCAGTCGCTGAATAACCGGGCGAAAAGTTTCTTCACGCTGGTCCCGAATGAAACGGCCCCGTCCTTCACCTTCTCCCACCCGTGCTTGGCAGGCGGTTCAGCCGCTTTGCCGGCGTCTTTCATCTTCTCACCCGTGAACTTCGCGCCCTCGACCACCGTGTTGCCAATTCCTTTCGCGAGCTGCTCCACGCCTTCACCGATCTCGCCGTCACCGATCTTCTTGGCGCCGGTCTCTACTTGCATGGTTGCCGCGTCCACTTTGGCCTTCGCCTTCGCGCTGTCAGATTTGTCTTGGGCCCAGGCAGACCCAATGGCCAACGCCAAGACCACCAGAGCGGCCACTATGAGTCGAACACTCTTGTTCATCACTAACCTCCTCTTGATCAATGCTTGCCCCTAGACTGGAGCAACCCTTGTGCCGTTTATGGCGACTGATAACATCTTGATATTCCTGACTGGTGTCACAATGCTCCACTGTCGTGACCCCCAACAGGGTGTCCATCTGAGAACACTTGAGGCTGGCAATACGTGTGACTCAAATGTGCGAGCCCCAATGGCCGAGACAGGTTATAATTCCGGTATGAAGATTCACCTGTCGAAGGACTTGGAGGAGAGCTGCCGATCGTCGGGAGGGTTCATGACGGTTGAGGCGTTCCTCGCGCGTTTCCCCGAAGTGCCTCGCGATCTCGCGAATGAGCCGATCATCGCCGAATACGTGGACGCGTTCGGCCCTCAACTGCGCGTCGCTCAGAAGCCGTCACCGTGCGTCGGCGCGGGTGGAGATGCTCCGCATTTCTTCTACACGCGTCTCATCAACGACCTCGCGATCTACGGGATCGGCCTGGCCAAGCGCGACCGGACACTTGCGCGTCTCCAAGGAACGCTCGCTGAGTATCGAAAGCAGCCCGCGACATTCGCCTGCACGCTCGTGCCCCACAAACCCAAGGGCAGCCCGAGAGCCGGCTGCGCCTGAAACGCCGTACAAGCGGCGAAAAGAGAATACTGGCAACGAACGCAACAATCCTGTATAGTACAGGCTGTCTGCTTCGATCGTCGGTTCGTTGTGAGCCCTCATCCACGCCAGACCGCGTCTCCGGTTCTTCCGCTTCCAGGGGCAGCGATAAACAGGCGGAAGAGTATCAAGGAGGCGCTCCATGGCGCACAAATTGTTCATCGGCGGTCTTTCCTTTTCCACGACCAGTGACGGGCTTCGGGAGTTCTTCGCCCAGTGCGGCGACGTCGCGGCGGCAAGCGTCGTCACCGATCAATTCTCCGGGCGGTCCCGCGGCTTCGGCTTTATCGAGATGTCGACAGCCGAGGAAGCCGGCCGAGCGGTCGCAGAGCTCAACGGGCGCGAGCTCGACGGGCGCAATCTGAAGATCGAGGTGGCCAAGCCCAAGGCCCCGGCCGCAAGCGGCGGACGCGGTGACGGCTTTGGCGGGGGGAATCGCGGTCCACGCTGGTAAGTTGAAGTCAGAGTTTCTCGGTCGGGACGGCGCGATGCCGTTTCCGGCCACAGACGGTGGTCTCCCCGGCAGTTCCTCCGTTTTTCTTCCATCGCCGGATAACCAACACGCGCTCTGCTTGAGCGAGCGCGTCTAGAAAGAAAACTGCTCGTATGTCATTTTCAAGCTTTGCTCTACACCATGACCTTCTCCGCGGCGTTCAGGACCTCGGCTTCGAAGTCCCCACGCCTATCCAGAAAGACGCCATTCCTCCGGCCATCGAAGGGCGTGATGTCCTCGCCTGCGCCATGACGGGCAGCGGCAAGACGGCCGCCTTTATCCTGCCGATTCTCCACCGGCTCGCAGGCCAGCGCCGCGGCATGACCCGCGCGCTCGTCCTGACGCCGACCCGTGAGCTGGCCGCGCAGATCCGGGAGCACACACAACAGCTCGCAGTCCGCACGCCGATCAGCGTCGCCGCCGTGTATGGCGGCGTGGGGATGGAGCCCCAGGTGCAGGCCTTTCGTCGCGGCGTGGACATCCTTGTCGCGACTCCCGGCCGGCTCCTTGATCACTTCCAATACCCGTACGCGCGGCTCAGCAGTCTCGAGGTCCTCGTACTGGACGAGGCCGACCGCATGCTTGACATGGGCTTTCTGCCTGACATCCGGCGCGTGCTTAAGCACCTTCCGGCAAAGCGGCAGACGCTCTTCTTCTCCGCGACGATGCCGGCGCCGATCGTCTCCCTCTCCCGGGAGATGCTGAAGAACCCGACGACGATCAACATCGAGCGGCAGGCAGCGCCTGCGGTCGGCATCACGCACTCGGTCTATCCGGTCGCGCAGGAGCTGAAGTCGGCGCTGCTCGTGGCACTCTTGAAACGCGGCGATCTCAAAAGCGTGCTCGCGTTCACGCGCACCAAGCACCGGGCCGACCGGCTCGCCGACTTTCTCGCGCGGCACGGCGTACCGTCCGCGCGCATCCACGGCAATCGGACACAGGCGCAGCGGACAGCGGCGCTGGCCGGCTTCAAGGCGGGACAATACCGCGTGCTCGTCGCGACAGACATCGCGGCTCGAGGGATCGACGTCATCGAGTTGAGCCACGTCGTGAACTTCGACGTGCCGAATCAGCCGGACGATTACATCCATCGCGTCGGCCGGACAGCGCGCGCTGAAGCCACAGGAGATGCGCTGACCTTCGTCTCGCCCGAGGAGCAGTCGAGCTTGAGAACGATCGAGCGGGCTATCGGCAAGAGCCTTTCGCGCGTGGTCCTCCCGGATTTCGATTACGCGCGGAGGTCGAGTGAGCGAGTCGAGACCCCGCTCGCCGAGCGGATCGCCGCGATCCGGGCTCGGAAAGCCGAGGAGCGGGCCCGCGCGAGAAGGAACGCCGGCCGACGTGGCCACGCTGCCGTCTACCGACGCGGATAAGACTTCCCAACATCTGAACGCGCCCGCTCCCTCCCAAACCGCGGGGAGCACCGCCGGCCGCGGTATCTAACGACCCGAAACGTCGCGCTCCGACGAGCCGGGGCGTGTTGGACAGCCCTCGCCATCGCGCTTGACGACCCGCTCAGCCCGTCATAGATTCTCCATGGCTCCAACGACCAACCAGACCCGCCAAGAGGAGGGCCACGCGATGCTGGAACAATGGTTCAAGCTCAGTGAGAACAGAACCACGGTCGGCACCGAGGTGGTGGCAGGTCTCACCACCTTCATGGTCATGGCGTACATCATCTTCGTGAACCCGGCGATCCTCTCTTTTTCAGGACTGAAAGGGTTGGAGGGCCAGGGCCCGCCGTTTGGGGCCACGCTTGCTGCCACGTGCTTGGTGGCTGGGCTTATGACGGCAGCAATGGGTCTGGCGGCCAACTACCCGTTCGCGATTGCCTCCGGCATGGGGCTCAATGCGGTCGTGGCGTTTCAGCTCGTGGTGGGCCTCAAGCTTCCCTGGCAGGCCGCCATGGGAGTGATTTTCCTTGAGGGGATCGCGATCACTATCCTCGTCCTCACCGGGTTTCGGCAGGCGGTCATGGATGCGATTCCGCTCTCCCTCAAGCGGGCCATCAGTGTGGGGATCGGTCTCTTCATCCTCTTCATCGGGCTGTTCACGTCAGGCCTGGTGAAGCCGGGACCGCCAGGGGTCCCGGTGACACTCGGCGAGTTCACGTCTCTCCCCATGCTAGTCGCCATCATCGGCCTCTTCCTCAGCATCTGGCTTATGGCGCGTAGAGTGCGAGGCGCGCTGCTGCTCGGCATCGTGCTGACCACGATCATCGCCATCCTGTTCAACGCCATGTCTGGCTGGAGCGCGTGGCAGGTTCCCGGCGTTGCCGTGGTCCCCTCAACAATCCTCGCGCTCCCCGACTTCTCTACGCTCGGGCAAGGGATCAACGTTCAGGTCTTCGCCCACCTGGGCGTCCTCGCGGCCCTCTTGACCATCTTCTCGATCATGCTGACCGACTTCTTCGACACCATGGGGACGGTGATCGGCGTGGGAGGCGAGGCAGGCTTTCTGGACCGCCAGGGGCAGCTCCCTCGACTCAACAGGGTGCTCCTGGTGGATTCGCTGGCCGCAGCGGTCGGCGGCGCGGCATCTGCTTCATCCGCTACGACCTACATCGAGTCCGCGGCCGGGGTTTCAGAGGGCGGGCGAACGGGTCTGACCTCGATCGTCACCGCGCTCTGCTTCTTTGTCGCGCTCTTTTTCGCTCCGCTCGCGGGCGTGGTGCCTCCCCAAGCCACGGCGCCGGCCCTGATCATCGTGGGCTTCCTGATGTGCGCGCTCGTGCGGGAGATCCCGTTCAGCGATTTCGAGGAGGGGCTGCCGGCCTTGATGACGCTCGCGTTCATGCCGTTCACCTACTCCATCACGAACGGGATCGGCGCCGGCTTCGTGACCTATACGTTTCTCAAGGTCGTCCGTGGCAAAGGACGAGAAGTGCACTGGATGATGTATCTGGCCTCAGCGGCGTTTGCGCTCTATTTTGCCCTGCCGTGGCTGAAGCACGTCATTGGATTCTAGCTCGTGAGTTCAAGGTCCGCTCTTTGAACCACTGCAGGATTCTCCGGCGCACTGTCGCTACTGCGTACGCTCGTCGAAAGTGATCGAGAAGCGGAGGCAGCGGATCGACCATCGCGATTCTCTTAATCAGATAGAAAGAGAGTGCGGCCAGAGAGAGAACGAGCGTGAGCAGCTCAACGGCAAACGAGTACGTGAGCGGAAAGACGATGAACATCGGCAGGAGGAACACAACGGCCACCAGAGCGCCTTCAATCACCTGAGCCAGAATGACTCCCATCTGATTCCTCCGATGAAACAGAATTCTCTTCTTCGCCTTCTCGCGACCCTTAATCAGGTGAAGTTGTACCACGCGCGACTCGAAGATCGGGCATTTAAAATAGACGCTGGATTCGGCAATCGCGCGTCGGGAAACACGAGGGGAAGTCTAGGAAAATCCTGAGGCGTTCGAGTGAAAGCTGTGAGATACTACAGGCCGTAAATGGGGCGAACCGGGTCTTGAGAATCGCCGGTTCTCGACCCCAGCGGCGAGGCCATTTTCTAAAAAACGGAGGGAGGCAGAATGGCGAAAGGGAAGGCGGCGTTCGGCGGGTACGCGATCAACTTCAAGGGATGCAAAGACTCGCTTGAGGCAGTATTCGGCTCGAAACCCATCGGTCCTTCCGAGATGACGAAGAAGCTCTGGGCCTACGTGAAGAGAAAGCGCCTCGCAAAAAAGTAAGCCCGCAAGATCATCACCTGTGTGACAACTGGAGATCACACGACATGGTCTCCAGTTGTCCATCCTCCTCTCACGGCACCGCCTGCTATTCCATGCCCCAGGAGAAGACGTGGGTCGGTGTGACTTCAATGATCACCGAGTCTGACTCGTCCAGCGCGGCTTCTTCCGGGTACTGAGGATATTTCGTATAGAGGCGAGCGCGGATCTTTCTAAACGCTGGCCCCTTCGTGATCAGTTGCGCCTTCCCCTGAACCATCACACCCTTCAGTTGAACCCAATCGTCCGAGTAGAGATCAACGGTCAGCGCGAGACGGCTGTTTGCCTTGAGGTTCAGCACCTTTTTCCCGTCGCCCCCCGAGGCGAAATAAATCTTCCCATTCATCACGACGTGGCAGACGGGAACGAGGTGGGGCATTCCGCTCGCTCCGACCGTCGCGACACGACAGACGCGCTCCCACTCGATCAGCTTGGCGACTTTCTTCTTCAAGCGCATCTCGGTGTGGGGTCAGTCGTTCCTTCGGGCACGGGCGTGCCCTTGACGTGGGACGTCAAGGGCCGGGTGCCCGCGCCGCAATCAGTCAGCCTGAGTCATGTCGCTCTTCCACGATGGGCGAGGGAGCGATTCGCTCAGCCGGCGCGAGGTAAAAATCAGAGTTGAGATACCATTCATCCAAGAAGCGGAGCACGACCCTGGCGATTCCCAGCATCGGGATGGCGAGGAGGATGCCGAGGAGCCCGAAGAGGTTCCCCATGACGATGAGACCGATAAAGACCACCATGGGGTGCAGCGCCAGCCTGTTGCCGACAATGCGGGGCATCAGCAAGTAATCCTCGATCAGTTGGGCAACGATAAAGACCCCGACGACCCCACCGAGCCGCACAAGGCTCGCGCCGTCGAGCGCCGCGAACCCAAGGGCCAGCACGACACCCGCTAACACGCCGAGGTAAGGAATGATCCCAAGGAGGCCCGCAATCGCGCCAATCGCCGCCCAGAGCGGCACCCTGAAGATCAGAAGGCCAGCCGCGTAGAGGATCGCCGTGATCAGGGCGATGAGAAAGCGCCCTCTGATGTAGCCGCGCATCACATCAGCAATCTCGTCGAGCAGACGAGATCCGGCGCGACGATGACGGGCGGGAATGCGCGCTTCGAAGAGCTGCCGCAGCCTGCCCATGTCGAGCAGG
>DATEAO010000104.1:0-3788 GCA_035288345.1 Candidatus Methylomirabilota bacterium
GACAAACGATTACGCCGGCGTTTCTCTGATCACGCCAAGGCGCTGAACGTCTTTGGCGTCGAACGAGTAAACAGCCAAGTTCCTCTGGTGCGCATTGGCGGCGAGCAGACAGTCCACAAAGTCAGCAGAGGTTGAGCCAAATCGAGCAAGAGCGCTGACGAGTAACCCTTTCTTTGGAGCCTTCACGCCTCGGAAAGCCAAAATGCCGCCAACTTTTTCGCGATTTCTCTCCGTGGCACCTCATAGAAGGATTCCATCGTCCAGACGGCTTCAGCGATGACGCTTTCGAGTATCTCGCCCTTCTCAGTCCCAGATTCCAATCGTTCCATCAACGCCACCGCCTTCGTGGCCTGAGTCGGGGCATCGACAATGAGATACCGTAAGGATGACGTTCGTGTCAATCAGACGAAGCTTCGGTCGCGGCCGCACGGGCGATCTCTCGTTTCACATGTGCTCGAATCGATTCACTCGTGCCTGGCTTGGCGTAGCGACGAAGCGAACCGGCAAGGCGGCGGGCCGTTCCGGCAGGGGCAGGGCGTACTCTCACCTCACCTTCCTCGAGCTTCAGACTGACCGTGGAGCCCGCCTTCAACCCAAGGGCCTCCCGGACAAACTTGGGAAGGGTGATCTGCCCTTTCGATGAGACGGTGGTATTCAAGGATTTACCTCCGAAAAAAACGGTAAATCAGTTTTTAGATTGCGTCAAGGCGCTTATCGGGTGAGGGTGGCCCAGGAGGACTTGAAGACTTCCTCGCCGCCTTCCCGTGAGATCGGGACCAGCCGCCCGTCTTCCAGCCTGAGCAGACCATGGAGACTCCCGTATGCGATGATGTGAGAGAGCTGCTGCTTCCACCCGAGCCCGCTCTGCGTGATCTGCTCCTCCCGCGCCACGCACCGCGTCACGTCCTGAACGTCACCGACCAGATGGAGCACGCGGAGCGGCCCCTCCTGAGCCCGAAGCCCAACAATCACCTTGTACACGCTGCCCTGGCGCAGCGTCTCGACGGTCAGCTCATCCGGCCGCAGCAGATGAGGGATCGCGTCGGGCATGGCCGCGAAAAAGAAGTCGCGGGGCGCGGAGTTCACAAAGTAGAAATGCCAGCGGCCGGCCGCGAGCAGCCAAAGCCTCACATGCTCGCCGAGCAGGCCCGAGATGCACCGGCCCCCTTCGATGATGACGGGGCCCGATGGCGAAAGCTCGGGGAGCCTGAGCCGCGGTGAGGGGAACCAGAGCTCCTTGAACTCGCTGAGGGCGCTGACGTCGATGTTAATCGCTCAACCCCGCGAGGACTTGGGGCATCGCCGTCTTCACGCGCTCCAGGTCTTTTTCGTATTTCACCAGCATGGTCAGCGTGGACTCGAACAACTCGGGATCGAGCTGCTCCGCGTTGAGGATGACCAGCGAGCGGGCCCAGTCCAGGCTCTCCGAGACCGACGGCGGCTTTCGAAGATCGAGGGCCCGGATCTTCTGGACGGCGCTGACCACGGCCCGGGCCAGCCGGTCCGGGATCTCCGGCACCTTCAGGCGGATGATCTCCAGCTCCTCCTTCGGCTGAGGGAAATCGATGAAGAGGTGCAGACACCGGCGCTTCAAGCCGTCGGACAGCTCGCGGGCATTGTTCGACGTGAGGACCACGAGCGGAATGTGTCGGGCGCGGATCGTCCCAAGCTCGGGGATCGAGACCTGAAAATCGGAAAGCACCTCGAGCAGGAAGGCTTCGAACTCCGGCTCGGCCTTGTCGATCTCGTCCACCAAAAGGACCACCTCGTCTTCGGCGAGGATCGCCTGGAGGAGCGGGCGCGGCGCGAGGAACTTGAACGAGAAGAAGGCGTCGTCCTGTCCGGCAATGCGCTCGACGGCTTGAGTCAGGGAGATGGTCTCGGACACAAGCTCGCCGATCCGCTCGCGGAGCAACTGGGTATAGAGGAGCTGCTTGGCGTATTTCCACTCGTACAGCGCCTTCCCCTCGTCGAGCCCTTCGTAACATTGCAGTCGGATCAGGCGACGGCCGGTCGCCTCGGCCAGCACCTTGGCCAGCTCGGTCTTCCCCACCCCGGCTGGTCCTTCGATGAGGATCGGCCGCCCCATCCGCTCGGCCAAGTAGACCACCGTCGAGATTCGCCGGTTCGAGATGTACTGCGCCTGCAGAAAGCGCTGCTGCACGTCGTCCAAGGAAGCAAACATGTTCATTTATTCGGAGGGGGGCGCGCCCCCCTTCCGAAACCTCCCCCCAAAGTTTGCGCGGGCAAAGCCCGCGCTCGAAATGGCATCGCAAAGCAAGAATCCGGATGCCAACATGCGCGTGCTCAACCTGGCAGCGAATGAGCTTTCATTATACCGGCGCGCGCTGGGTGTGCCAATGAAAGAGGCCGCAGCACCGGGATTGGGGCGTTACCGCTCCTTGGGAAGGAGGCTGGCGAGTCCGGAAGCGACGAGCGGCATGACAGCGGTCAGCGCGAGGGTGAGTTGAAGGCCGAAGTGGTCAGCCACCCAGCCCAGGAGCGCCACGCCGATCCCGCCGGTCCCGATCGCAAAGCCGACGGTGAGGCCGGACGCCATCCCGAGCGACTTCGGCAAATAGCGTTGAGCCAGCACCACAGTCAACGAGAAGGTCGAAACCAGCGCGAACCCAACGATCGCCAGCGCGAGAAACGCCGGCCATCCCCTGAGGAGCAGGAACACACCCGTTGACGGAGCGGCCGTGAGGAGTGACAGGATGATGTAGCGGCGAGCCCCCCAACGGTCGGCCAGTGGCCCGCCCACAAGGGTGCCGACCGCGCCCGAGGCCAGGAAGACGAACAGCAGTGGCCCCACGACTCTCGGATCACTCTTGAGCAGATCAACATAGTAGAAGGGGATAAAGCTGACGAGGCCAAGCTGACTCCACGAGCGCAGGATCACCACGCCCACCAAGAGCGCCATCGCCCATCTCATCGGCTTTCGGCTTTCGGTCTTCTCCGCTGCGCGTTCCCCCTCGGGCTGCGCTGCAGCGAGCGCCGGCAACGCCAGCGCCAGCGCCGCCGCCACGAGAAGTCCCGGCCCCAGCAGCCCGAGCGTGCCCGGGAGCCCGAAGAGGCTCATCAGAAGGGTAATGGCCGGCGGGCCCAGCGCGATCCCGAAGTTCCCCCCCACAGTAAAAAACGAGAGACCCGTTGCCGTTTTCGAACCTGCCACCTGGAAAGCGCTCTTGTAGCCTTCCGGATGATAGGCCGCGACCCCGACCCCGGCGAGAGCGACCAGGAGCAAGAGCACGACATAGTTCGGAGCGGTCCCGGAGAATCCCAGGCCGATGGCTGCGAGCAGCACGCCCCACGGAAGAAGGAGACGAATCGACTTCCGGTCTGAAAGGTAACCGAAGACAGGTTGAATCACGGATGACGTGAGGTTGGCGACGAGGATGATGATGCCGGCCGAGGTGTAGCTGAGATCGAACGGCCCTCTGAGAAACGGGAGCAGCGCCGGGAGCGCGCCCTGGTTCATGTCAGTCACCAGGTGGCCGATCGACAGGAGCGCCAGCAATCGGCGGTTCGTCTTTACCCTGGAGGCCTGCGTCGCGGATTCAAAATTCATCGGTCGCTCTGGCGCATGTCGCACATTGTACGGGTCGCGCATGAGATGCGCAACAGCCCGGGCCGTTCAGCAATGCTACAATCAGCCGTGTCGAATGCTGGTCGTCCCAGGCTGGTCAAAAAGGTCCAGATGCAAGGCGGCGAAGAAGTGAGGAGTGAGGCGTATCTGTTATACGTTGCAACGACGAGCGACGAAGCCAACGCCGCAGATGGGCCTT
>DATEAO010000105.1:0-9095 GCA_035288345.1 Candidatus Methylomirabilota bacterium
AAGGCGGCGAGGAAGCGAGGAGTGAGACGTACTTAGATGTACGTTGCAACGACGAGCGACGAAGCCAACGCCGCAGATGGGCCTTTTTCAGCAGCCTGCTAGACTAGAGGCGGCCGCCGTTTTCGTTATGGCAGGGATCGGGCTGGAGGTTCTGCGCGCTCGCGACGGCGTGGCAGATCTCGTGAGCCATGATCTTTACGGTCACTTCACTCAACGGCTCTTTGACGTACGCCACGATCATCTGCCGGCGGTATTCGGGATGCGTCTCGTCGGCCGACACTGTCTCGCTCCGCTGGCAGCCGGCCGCCTGAGGGTTCACGCAGAGCATTCTGACGAGTTGGATATCATCCGTCCAGGTGACCTTTACCAGGTAGCTGTCCCGCATCTTCCCCACCTCGAGCTCTTTGAAAAAGAGCCGGCGGCTTGGCTCAGTCTTGGACTCCCGGATCGCTGACACGCGGCTCCCGTCGTCCGCTCGCAGCGTTCGGCTGTTTGCGTCCGGCTTTTGAGTCAGGTCGTCAAAGAACTCGATCATCGCGCACCCGGAGAGGAAGAGGATTGAGATCAAAAACCCGAGAGGCAAGAACCGACGGCAATTGCTCATGACGCACACATGTCGAGCAATCAAGATGCCAGTGGCTGCTTGGGAGAAACTCACGGTTGTTCAATATGTTGCCTCGGCTTGCCCATGTCAGGGCCGTCATTGGTGCCATAACGGCCCGACAGTTTGGCAATGAGGCTGAGGGATTGGCGGGGTTGTGACCAGCGAGGGAGTGAACGCGAACGTCGAGGCGGGTGGGGTCTTATCTCTTCTGCTGCTGACGCTGCTGCAACCCCCTGAGCAGCCGCTCGGCCTGCTCAATGTTTCGCTTGGCGCCCGCATGGCTCGGGTCGAACTCCAGCACCCGCTTCCATTGGGCAATGGCTCCATCCAGTTTTTCCTCGCGGTAGAGGCGAATCCCCTCGTTGTACCGCTCCTGGACCATCGCGGTCCTGGCCTGCCCGAGCAGCGTCACGGCGTCCTGGTAGTTGGGTGAGAGCCTGACGAGAGTGGTGAGTGTCCGATAGGAGTCCTCATACTTCTTCTGGCTGAACTGAGTTTTGCCTTGTTCGTACAGGACCACGTTTTTGAGATCAAGCCCGTCTGGGTTTTGCGGGTTGCTCGCAAGGACTTTTTCGATGTCGGCGAGCGCCACGACGAACTCTTTCCTCTCCAACGCTTCCCTGGCCTCGAGGAGCAGCGGGTTGATTTCTGGAGTTTCACCTCCCGGCTCAGCCCTGGACGGCTCTGATGGGCTGCTCGGGCGGGCGCGCTCGCGAATCGCGTCGGGGTGGACGAACGGCACGCCGGGGATCTCAGGGATTTTGAGCGTGGAGCCCGCCACGAGTCTCGGGTTTGGGGGGAGCTGGTTGGTTTCCCAGATCACCTCGGAACGGGAGCGATCGCCGTAGTAGTGCTCGGCAATCGATGCGAGCGTCTCGCCCTTGCCCACCGTGTGGGTCAACAGGCGGATCTCCTTCACGTCGCTGCGGAGCGCTTCGAACGCGGCTTTGTTCGACGGGGCCAGGGCAAGCGCGGCAAGGAAGTGGCGTCGCGCTTCGAGATGCGCCCCTTTCGCGAGCGCCGCGCGTCCCTCTCTCAAGCGATCCGACACAGTCCGCTCGATCCGCGCTTCGAGCGTCTTCTTTGCGTCCAGCGCGGCAGCGTCGCTGGCGTTGAGCGTGAGGGCGATCCTCCACTCCTCAAGGGCCTTTCGAAGCTGCCCCTCCTGCTCGAGCGCCCTGGCCTTCTGCTTGTGGGGCGCAACCAAGGTTTCCAGGCGGGAGGCGACTGCCGCAGCCGTTGCTCTCGGAGGAGGTGAGACTTCGGGAGCCGCCGTCGTGCATGCCGCCATCATCAAGGCGGGACCGGTGATTGCCAGGCTACTGAAAAAGGCCCATCTGCGGCGAAGGCTTTTCTCGGAGGGGGGCCCGCCCCCCTTCCGAACCTCCCCCGGAAGCTTGCGCCGGCGAAGCCGGCGCTCGAACGGAGGACGCGCTGGCTCGTCGTTGCAACGTACATCTAAGTACGTCTCACTCCTCGCTTCCTCGCCGCCTTGCACCTGGACCTTTTTGAGCAGCCTGACGGTAACAGGGGTGTTTCGGCACCCTGTTAGCGGGCGAGTGCTCACTGAATGGGCTCCTGACTGAAGACGTTCAGGTTCTTGATGAAATCGCTCAGGCTCATCTCAGAGTAGATCTGGCTTCGGTTGATCTTGATCGGGTGGACAAAGGACGGGTTCCCCTGGCGTCGAACGCTGAACCCCGCCACATAGCCTGCTTGCCGCACCTTGTCCACCAGCTCGTCATCGTGGGCGCCGTACGGGTAGGCCAGGATCTGGGACGTTCGTCCGAGATGGCGCTTGAAGAACGCCAAAGGCTGCTCGAGCTCGGCTTGCATCCGGCGGGCGTAATCAGGCTCGGACTCATCTGGCCTCCGACGAAGATCAGAGTGGCTTTTCGAGTGCGCTTCGATCTGGAAGCCTTCAGCCTCCAGCTTCTTGAGATCGTCCCAGTTGAGCGCATTCCGTCCAGCTCCCACGTAATCCGTGTAGACGAAGAGGGTCGCAGTGAACCCCAGCTCCTTGAGGACTGGATACGCATGCTCGAGGAAGGCTTTATACCCGTCGTCAAACGTGAGCACCACGGTCTTTCGAGGAAGCTGCCGCTCAAGATTGATGAAATCGTAAAACGCTCTCAGGCTCACCACGCGGTAGCCCTGGGACTTGAGATACCGCATCTGCTCTTCGAAAGCCTTGGCCGCGATGACAAGCCGTCCCTTTGCCTGTGGCCCGATGTTGTGATAGACGAGGATCGGTACGAGCTGGAAGCCCGAGGGCTCGATACCGGAGAGGTTCCAGGGCCGTTTCGGGATGACGACTTCCTGTCCGGGCGAGAGGCCACTCGCGCCGTTGTACTCCTCGATCATCCAGGATCTGGCGGGATCTCCCAGGAATCTGGTGGCAAGGCGTTCAGGCGTGTCGCCCGCCTTTGCGAAGACAACGACGAAGTCGTCGGATTCGAACGTTTCGGCCAGAGCCTCTGGCGCGGGCGCTGGGGTCACTCGAGTTTGAGGCGGCACCGGGGCCGGAACGTCCGGCTTGGCCGGCGCAGTCGCGCAGGCCGCGATCAAAAGCACGGTGGCGCCCCATCCGAGGAACTCTCCCGGACGAATACGGATCATCTCAATCCTGTCTCACGTGGCTTCGGTTAGGGCCAGGACTTCGTAGACTTCCACCTGCTGCTCTTTTCCTTTGACTTTCATTACTCCCAAGGGACGAACTTCCACGAGCCCCTTGACCTTCTCATAGGTCCACTGGCTGATCAGGATCTGACCTGGTTTCGCGTTCGACTCCAGCCGCGCGGCGAGGTTCACCCGGTCGCCGATGACAGTGTACTCCATCCGGTTCTCCGTCCCCACGGTTCCCGCCACGGCCTCTCCAGCGCTGATCCCGATGCCCACGGCGATGGGCTCTTTGCCCTCTTGCGCCCGCTTCTTCCCCAGCTCCTCCACGCCGGCCTGCATCGCCAGCGCCGTCTTGATCGCGCGGAGGGAGTGATCGGGATGAGCAATCGGCGCGCCGAAGATGGCCATGACCGCGTCGCCCAGGAACTTGTCCAGGGTCCCGTCGTGCTTGAACGTGGTGTCGATCATCAACGTGTAGAACTCGTTCAGCAGGGACACGACCTCCTCCGGAGAGAGCCGCTCCGACATAGGGGTGAAGCCGCGCATGTCACAAAACAGGACGGTGACGTCCCTTCGCTCTCCGGTGAGCACCAAACGCTCAGGGTCCTTTAAAATCTCCTCCACCACTTCCCGGGCGACATAGCGGGTGAACGCCCGCTTGATCATCTCTTTTTCCCTGAGGCTCTTTGCCATCCGGTTGAAGGACTCCGTGAGCGCGCCGATCTCATCCCGGGACGTGACCGGCAAGGCAATCGAAAAATTCCCCGCCGCGATCTCCTGAGTGCCTTTGACCAGGCGGAGGATCGGGCGAGCAAGCAGCACGGCCAAACCGACCGCGCCGCCGATCCCGATCAACACCATGAGAGTGCTGATGAGGATCGTTTGGCGCTGCGCCTTCCCCAAGGCCTCCACCATCGACTTTTGACTGAACCCGAGGTAGAGGTCGCCCACGCGGACATTGCTGAACACCAACGGAACGGCGAAGTCGATGAGCTGACCTTCCTTGGAGCTCTTGTACCGCTGAATGAGGAGCTGATCTTTGAGGGGGTGAAGCTCTTTGGCCCGCTCGAGCGGCTTTCCGGTCAGGGCCACATCCCAGTGAGCGAGAACCTTCCCCTGGTTATCAGTGATGACGACATACACCACATCCTGGTCCTTCATCGCGTCCTTCACCAGGAGGTTCAACGTCAGCTCGTCGTTCGTCAGCAAAGGGTTTCTGGCGGTGGCCGCGAGGTGTTCGGCGATCGTGAGGCCGCGCTTGGTCATTTCTGCGGTCAGGGAATTCTGCTGCTGGCGGAGCAGGAAGACGCTTAAGAGGACGACCGTGAGGACGAGAAGCGAGGTGATCAGCAGCCCCAGCTTGAGCTTCAAGGAGAGGCGCGAGTATCGCGCCGCCACCCCGTTCGTCTTGCTCACACCCGCCATTGTCTACCCGTCCTCACGCAGGGCTGATTTTATAAAGTCGGCAAGAGTGTAATCGCGCGCGGTGAGGCAGTCAAGGGGATGTGCGCGCCAAGGACAAAGCAGGGCCGAGGGACCGAAGGGCCTGGCTTACTTGGTGGAGAGCGCGGCGATCAGATTCTTGGCGTCGTCGGCTTCGTGAAACCTCGTCTGCAACGTGAGCGCGCGATTGAGGGCCTGGAGCGCTTCACGTTTTTTCCCGAGCTTGGCCAGCACCATCCCGAGACGGTACTGCACGGAGGGATTGTTTGCGTCCAAGGCGACTGATTCCCGAAGCAGCTCGGATGCCCGATTAAAATTCCCTCTGCGGTAGTGCAGCCACCCGAGGGTGTCGGCTGTCAACGGGCCGGGAGCGTGCTTGTAGGCCTGCTCGGCCAGCCGGATCGCTTCTCCGGAGTTCTTGCCGTCCTTGCCCAGGAGCCACGCCAGGTTGTTGAGGGCCACCGGGTTCTTGGCTTCCCGCTTCAGGACTTCCCGATACGCAGCCACCGCTCGGGTTTCCTCGCCGGTGCGCTCATAGAGCTGCGCCATGCTGAGGAACGGCAGCGCTGACGCCTGATGGGCCTTGGCGGCTTCCTCCAAGAGCGCAAGTGCGTCCTGTGATTTGCCCTGCCTGACGTAAAGCTCTGCAAGCCCAACCATGATCGCGAGACTGCCTTGCTCCTTCTCCAGAGCTTTCTGGTAACTCGCGATTGCTCCCGCTCCGTTGCCGGCCCGCTCTTGAATTGATGAAAGGAAAACGTGCCCACCCGCTGCTTCACGCGAGAGTTCCACGGCCCGTTCTCCGGTCCGGATGGCTTGGCTGTGCAGACCCGCCATGGAGAAGGCTTCGGCAATCCTGAGGACTGGCTCAGATGCGTTTGGATTGAGCCAACTGGCCTTTTCGAACTCTCCCACCGCGTCTTGATAACGTTTCTGACGGAAGTAGAATCCGCCGAGCTGATATGGCCCGTTTGCGTCCTTGGGAAACTTCGCGATGTACCGTTTGAGCGCTTCCTCTTCTTTCGTGGCCTGTCGTTGCGCGCGGTAGAACGACGCGAGATGGAGATAGGGGGCTTCCACTTCCGGCGCTCTGGCGACCGCGCTCTTTAGCTCCCGCTCGGCGTCGGCCGGGGCCCTCTTTGCCATATGGGCTTGCGCCATCACAATCCGGGCCGGCGCCTCGGCTTTCCCAAACTTCACCGCTTCCTCGGCTTTGGCCAGGGCGCGGTCCGCCTGACCCCTGACCATCAGAGAGCTGGCCACCCTTAGCTTCATCGCGCTTGGGTCAGCGCTGGCCTGTTCAGCCTTGACGTACGCTTGCATGGCCCGGTCGATCTTGCCCTGGGCCAGGAGCGTCTCACCGAGCTGGAAGTGCGCCAGCGCCCAGTCTGGCTTCTCTCTCGCCACTTGCTCCAGGAGCCTGTACGACTCCCTCAGTTGCCCCTTTGTCCGGTGAGCAACACCGAGCGCCAGCCGAGCCCAGAGCGACTTGGGGTCGTGCTTGATCGCCTTCTGGATGAGAGGCAAGGCGCTGTCCACCTTGCCCTGCTCAAGCCTTACAATCCCTAACAGCAATTGGGCGGGCAGCGAGTCCGGCTTGCTATTGAGGATCTCGGCCAGAAGCTTCTCGGCCTCGACGGGACGCTGAATCTCGTGATAGATGCTGGCCAAGAGATACTTCGTTTCGAGATCCTTTCCTCCCGAAGCTTTGACTCCTTCCCGAAGCACGGCGACAGCTTGCGACAGTTGGCCCTGCCGAAGCACGATCAACGCGAGATTTCGCCGGGCCACGCCCATTTCAGGGGAAATCACGAGCGCCTTTCTGAAAAGCTCCGCAGCATTCGCGATCTTATTCGTCGCGAGGTAGGTTTGGCCCAGCTTCGTGAGGGCAGTCGCTCTTCCGGGATTCAGGCGGATCGCTTCAGTAAGTGCCCGCTCTGCTTCTTTCCAATCTCTCTTGAGCATCGCGGCAGAGCCAATCACTTCGTACGCAATCGAAGAGTGCGGCTCGTTCCTGAGCGCCGCGCGCGCCTCGACAATAGCCTTATCGGCCTCTCCTTTTTGGAGGAGCTCGATCGCCGACTGAATTTTGAACGGGACTTGGACCGCGCCCAATCCGGGAGTTTCGAGTTCAGGGGACACCGGAAGAGCGCTCGCAATTGAGATAGACCCGAGAAGAAAGAGGAGAGTAGTGATGAGAGTCATCACGAAAGTATTTTTCTAGAGTAGCTTTAGTTGACTCTGCCTTTCACTTCATCAAATGCCGCGCGACAACCAAGCCGATCAGGCCGGCGCCCAGCAGCAGTATCGTGGAGGGCGCGGGAACGATCGGAGGGGGTGGCGGAGGCGGAGGCGTTTCGCCAACACCCGCAAACCCAAAGATGAAGGTGTTCGGCGTGCCTGTAGTCTGGTCGCATAGTGGTGGCTCCGTTACCTCTTTGAGGGGATCGCACTGGCCGTACGAAAACGGCCCAACACCTGCGTCGCTCCGAGCCCCATCGGCTTCAGGCTCTGTTGATGCTGCGCCATAGAAGATCCTAAGAATTCGCTCTTCACCATCGTCAAGAGCAGGAAAGCTAAGGTCAAACAGAGCACCGTGGTCGGCTGGTCCGCAATCCGTAAAGTTCGTTGTAAAGCCGCATCCGGCGAGATCCAATGGCGTGCCCGCGGGAATGCCGTCCACGAACGTTAGTGGATTGGCGGTTTCGAACCCGTCGTCGCTCGCAAATAGCACATTTGTGGCTGGAAGGCCGTTAATGGTGACGAACTCGCTGTTTGCCGTCGGTTGGATGTCCCAGTCCATCACCCTCCGGTATCGAAGCGCTGTCGGTCCGTCGCCCAATACGCCGCCACTAATGTTTCTGATCGTGACGTCTACTTGGTAAAGGTTTGGCGAAACGCTCGGATGGTAGAAGTGAGTAACCTGCAGGGCCGGAGCACTGGAGATGCCGTTGATGTTAACGACCGAAGTGGCTGTGCTGGCGGTTGAAGTAAAGCTTACAAGTGCAACGTTCACAACACCATCAACGGCAATATTCGCGTATCCACTGAACGGTGATCCGGAACCAGTGGCGATGGCGACGCCCCACCCTTCGCACAGGCAACCTGGAGATGTGGCATCGTTACCGGTTGCATTGAAATGCAATCCGGTCGGGCCAACTCCCCCAAAAGAAGGTCCTCCTTCCACATTAAGATGTCCTTGGTCGTTAACTCCAAGTGTGACCGTGCCGTTTGTGATGATCGCCCCAGCGCTCGCGTCGACCGGTCCTAAGAAGGATAGTAAAGCGGCCGTGGCGACCAAGAGAAGAACTAGAACTATTCTCGTAAGCGATGGCATGATGTGGAACCCCCTTGCTGCTCGGGTTTACTGACTTTCTTGATATTCTTCCGACTTTCTCCTATGAGCAGCAATCATGCCAGCAATTACTTTCTTGAGCCTCTTTGTAACTCCTTGTGAGATAGGTAAATTTTGCGCGCTCAAAGCGCCTCGGATTTTGTTCGACGATTCAAGAGGCCGAAATGTAAATGTTTCCGACAGAAAAACGGGGTGCGCAAGATTCTCTACGCAACTATTTCAGGTATCCGGTTTCGGGCAACCTGTTAGAATTGCTTCAAGAAATTGGGCTGGTAGTCGTCTTTTTCAAGCCGTAAAAGTGTCTGACAGGTGGGACACGAATGAGCGTTGGGCGAATGTCGGATCTCGTGAGAGGATGGCGCACCATGGCGCACGTCCGTGGCTGCAAGGTTCGGAGGATGGCCGCTCTGGGCGGCGTGGCCGTTTGGCTCGTTGCATGCGCCAATCCGTTGGCGACCCCTCGTTCATCTGTGAGTCGGGTCGACGCTTCTCCGGAACTGCGGCCGGGAGACCGATGGGTCTATGAGTGGAAGAGCGGGAGCGAATCAGGAACGAAGACCGTAGAGATTGTTGAAATCAAAGAAGTGAACACGGTGCAGTTTTATGTGGCGAGGGTTGGAGACGCTGACCAGTATTACACTCTGGATCTCCGGTGGGCCGCGAGCGTTAGGGATTCCAAAGTTGAATCCCGAATGGTCCCGCCACAGCCATGGTTCGTCTGGCCGCTCGAGGTAGGACGCCGCTGGACGCACCGCGGGACATTTGAGGAACTGGAGAAGAAGACCCAGCACAACGACAGCTTTGCCGTGGTGGCCGTGGAAACTGTAGAGGTACCGGCTGGGCGGTTTCAGACTCTCAAGGTGATCCGTGAAACCGACCGCCGGGATACCGACATCTACTGGTATGCTCCTGAAGTCCGCTGGTACGTGAAATGGATTGGCCGGCGGAGTGAACTCCAGTTTGAGGAGCAGCTTCGAGAGTACCTGCCTGCACCACGACTCACTCGCAGACCTGCGCTGTCCGTAGGCCAGCAATAGATTCAGGGGCGACGATCTGAATAGTCATTAGGCT
>DATEAO010000106.1:0-2448 GCA_035288345.1 Candidatus Methylomirabilota bacterium
CGTCTGCGCCATGACCGTGCGCCGACTCATTGGCCGCGGCATCTTGCCCGCCGTTCAGGCCGCGCCCTGGGTCCCGTGGAGCATCGGTCGTAGCGCTCTCGACGAGCCGCGCGTCAAAGAGGCCGTGCAGGCTTCGAAGGACTACCGTCCGCTAACAGCCCGTCGCGACACCAAAACAACTCAGGTTTCCTGGAATGTAGGAAAGGGAGCACTATGAAACCCACTCGACCGAGCCTCGGGTCATTCGAAGGATCCTTGACCACCTCAAAATGGGTGACCGGCGCGACCGAGCCCCTCCCAACGCTACCGCAGCATCCTTTTTGGCTTGAGGTTCTCAGCAAAATTAACGACGCTCGTGTGTCACCAATGGCGTCGACTCGCTCATGTCCATGTAGTGCGCGTTGATTTGCGCGCTGCTTGGCACCGGCTGGGGCATCCTGTCATCGGTGTGCAGATGCCGGCTCGTGAATAAGTGGGTGTCTTCGAACTTGGGCTCGTCGTTTGCGTCGAACTTGGGGCAGCGCTTGAGCAGGTCCTTGAGCTCACCCCAATTCCTGTCCTCATACCGCCTGGAGACCGTGCCTCCAGTTTGCGCCTTGAAAAGGCCCTTTGCGAACTTCTCGATGAATATGCGCAGGTCCAATGTCGCCTGCTTGCGGTACTGCTCGTTAGTTGCGTCCTTGTTCTTGCGCACCGCTTCAAGCAGCCTTCCGATTTCAGGACCTTTCCAGTCAAACGAGGGGCCTGAGCGCGAGTACTGGCTCATCTTGTAGAGAACAGCCCTTCGCCTGCGGTACAGCGACTCGATGTCGCCTGCAAGTGCCGAGAGAAGCGTTCGGCACCACGAAATCGACCTCCTCGACAGAAAACGTGGATCGCCGTCGCCTTTTCCCAGAATGTCCGCTCAGGACGCATCACATTCGGAATTGCTTCCGGAAACAGCGCATCAGGCAAATGCGTGGCGGCGTCGCACCTGATTGACCGCTTCTCAGATGGTTCGCCGGTGGAACGTGCGCCGAATTCGAGCAGGACAACCGGGTGAACATAGCCGGACCCTGAGGTCAGGGCCTCATACGTGAGGAGCACCGTGTCGGCCTCCGCCTTCGCTCGTCCCGACAGGCCACTCTCCGCCAGGCGTCTGGTCAGGAGAGGGGCGACCGTCTCACTCACCCACACATCCAAGCGTTCTCGAATGGTCTTCGTCCAGCGCTGCTCTTGGCTTCGAGTCGAGGGAATCGCGTGATCGCTGTCTGGTGCTAGATCCGGCGCGATCGCACAGATGTCGTAAGTGAGATCGACATCTTCCGAGAACCGCCCGATCGCTTGGTAAGCCTTGGATAACGATGTCCCACCCTTGAAGACCAAGTCATCGGCGAAATCCGACTCGAACAGCGCGTTCAACGTCCACACCACCCACACGTCTTTCTCGAGCAGGTGAACGGCGCGACCGGACCGCGCCGCCGCCACTTCCAGGGCATCCCGCCGATCCGCCGGCGAGAGCGCGAAGAAGGCGTCAGCCATGCTCGACCAGCGTACTAATCTGCTGGGCCATCCACGTCGGCAGTCGTCCCCGGGCCCCCGAAAGCTCCTTGAGCGTCTGAGCTGAGAGCGCCCTTCCGAGCTTGCTGGTCATCGTACGGCTCTGCCCTCGCCCGAGCCACGCCAGCGCACGAATTGCATCTCCTGCCGGTCGTCCAGCGAGCGAGAGTTGCCATCGAGGCGCGTGCTGGAGTTCAACGGTCTGGGCACCGAGGTTCAGACGTCTGCTCGGTCCCGAGGTCAGGTAGACCGCGCGGACCGGTACTTGAGTGGTCAGCCCCAACGAATTGGCCGCGGCAGCACCATGAGCAGCGATCGTTTCGCCAGTCGTGGCCGTCAGGGCTTCGAGAACCGCCGGCACGCTTGGCGCTCGCGTTCCAAACCGCGTCTCGACTGGACGCACGTAGAGCCCTCGGCCCGCACGCAGGAGCCCCCCCCGGCGAACAAGACGAGACAGCGCCTGGTCAATCGCTGCACGGCTCCCCAGGTGGAGGAGAGCCTTCGCGTAAAGCGGCGCTCCCTCCGGCAGCTCGGCCACTTCTGCCAGGATTCGTGTCGATAGAGGTTCCATAAACAGCCTCAGTGTCAGAAGTATAGCTCTGTTTCTGACACGATGCAAATCAACAACGGCGCCCACTCGAGCCCTCAGCACTCGCGCTTCGCACTGACCCATGCAATCCCCACAGAAACAACGAGCCGCGGTTCGTTCAACCGATTGCATCCGGCGCGACTCTCGCCATCGCCTCTTCTCTATCTCGTGGGCGCTGGATACAATCCTTTACGTTATGCGGCAGCAAGCGAAGGGGGTGCAGGCATGGATCTTGGCCACTGGCTTGCTGGCATCACTCTGCTCTCTGGGCTGTGAACGGAATGGAGAGGTCGCCATGCGTGCAAGTACTTGGAATCTTG
>DATEAO010000107.1:0-4585 GCA_035288345.1 Candidatus Methylomirabilota bacterium
CAGGCGCTAGAAGCCCTCTCTCTGGATGTTGCCAGCGCAGGAGCGCTTCGAAGCCGTGTATCGCTTGCGTCCAGAGCGTGACAATTGGCTGGTAATGGAGCCGAAGCTCTCCGCGCTCAACGCAATGACGGAGCGCTGTCATGAGTTCGTTCTCAGATCTGTCGGTGACTTGTATTGCGGGATCGAACGCCACGTATGTCCCACCGCCACGAGCTTTCGCTCCGTACATGGCCAAGTCAGCGTTGTTGATCAGCTGATCAGCGGCTGCTTCTGGCGATTGGCGACCGACTTTGCTGATGGCGATGCCGATACTCGCGCTCACAGTGATCTCTCTACCCTGGACGCGAAACGGTGATTCCAACCGTTGGATGATCCGTTGTGCGATGGCCTCCGCGTCGCTCTTTCTCTTCATCTCACACAGAATGGCGAATTCGTCACCACCTATTCGGGCCACCGTGTCCGCTGCACGGACACTCTCACGTAGGATCGCTGCAAAAGCTACGAGAACCTCGTCGCCGACTGGGTGCCCAAAGCTGTCGTTGACGGCTTTGAAATCGTCTAAGTCGAGCACAAGCACGCCAACCGAGCGTCTGGTTCGGACCGCACTGGTCAACGCGTGCTGTGCACGATTCGAGAAGAGAACCCGGTTAGCGAGATTGGTGAGCGGGTCGGTTAGCGCCTGCCGCTGAAGCTGCTCTTCAAGAGCCCGTTGGTCGGTGATGTCCCGGGCGTTGACTACGAAGGCTCCCACGGCTTGGTTGTCCATTTGATTGGTCCACGTTGTGTCGAGGTAGAGCCAAGAGCCATCCGCGTGGCGCCACCGAAATTGTATTCTTGTCTGCGCGGACGGCCGATCTCGCAAAGCCCGCCAAAATGAGCGAACGGTGAGTAGATCGTCAGGATGAATGAACTCTATTGCCATCATGCCTACCAACTGCTCCGGCGGCAGCCCCAGGAGGCGCTGGCTGGCGGGAGTGATGAAGCGAATTGTGCTGTCCGCCTGTAGCAGTGCGATAACATCAGACGAATCCTGGACCAGCGCCCTGAAGCGCCGCTCCTGCCCTCGGATCGCCATGGTCTCTGCGCCTAAGATGCGGGCGGTGGCCCTTGAGTGCCACAGACGCCAGATGAGGAAGGTGATGGCGGCGGACGAAGCAACGACGATCACGACGGACCCGAGCGTGGCTAGGGCGAAGGCCTTGCTCGCCTGGTCTTCGTAGGCCGTCTTCATTTCGGTAACCGCTTCATGCAACTGCTCGAACGTTGGGTCAGTCTGCTCTTCGTTTAGCGTAAGCACTTCCGTGACTCGGCCGTCTCCAAGGAGCCGTAGTTCTTCGGATACCAGGCTTCGGTACGAAGTGAATTGTTCGGCGACCCTCTCTATTTTTTCCAGATTGCCAAGGAGGCGTGATTTGGTAATTTGCTCAAGCTGCTGCACCCCTTCACTGAAAGCCTCTTCGGCTGGCACGATGGCACTTTGCCCTGCTCCCGAATAGGCAACGGCCCTATATTCAAGAGCCTCGATCTCATGGAGGAGCTCCTTTAGTTCGCTGAGGCGACCGACGGCTTCGACACGAGTGGCGACGTAGGCGTAGAGGAGCAACAACCCTAGACAGGCGCACGTGACGATGGCGAATGCGAAGCCAATGAGCCGCGCACCTGATTTCCCGCCGTTCTCTCCCGATTCAAGTTCAAGGGTCTTCGTAGGCGCCGGCAGGGGGATACCTCTGCCGGTGTGTTCCCCATCTAAAGTCGCCTGATGGAGCGATGAGCTGGGTTCCTGGGGTGGTGTTGGGGAGAGGTTATCCGCTGGCGCTTTCGTACCATCTGTCATTGATACGGCCTGCATGGTGCTCCTTTGGTGCACCGCCAGGCCACCCAGACGGAAGCGCTGCTCTACCATGCGAGCAGTGAATGTGCTCGCTTCCTGCAGCAACCCGGTAGTCCACGTGGGATCCGCGGCTTTGCACCCCCGCCTCGCGACGGGTTCGCCCTTGTTACAGGGTTCCATCCCATCTTTGACCACCTGAAGACGTGGATCAAGTGAGAATTGGTAAGAGGTCTGTGAAAAACATCACGGAAGACTAGGGAAGCGCTACCCTCTCCAACTGACCGGATGCAGCTGTGAGCTTCGAGGATAACGCGAGGGCCCGTCGGTGCGCGGCGCCGGTCAATGCTTCCTTTCCAATCGCTATCTGCGCTCCAAAGGCTACTGCAAAGGGCTTGACGTGGATACGCTGGGCGACGCCAAGTCTGAGGGCGCGCTGGCCGTCTATCCCGTCATTGCTCGCTACATGCGCCGCTATCAAGCGGCGCTTTCGTATGAGCGAGTTATCAGGCGCGCCCACAATGCCGAGCGCCGTTTTCTTCGGTCAGAAGCGAGAGAGCGTCACGCAAGCCTTGATTATCACGTCGTCAAGGCGGGCGATGGGCATGAGGTCAAGGTGTACGACGGCGCGCACCTTAACCTAGAGCAAAAAGGGCTTTCGCTCGAAGAGTCTGCGATTCTGCATGAGACGTTCGAGGCCGTGTTAGGGCGTGCCGTTGAATGGCCGATGGTGGCCAGGCCACAAGCCGACTGCGGGAGATCCCCGCCCAGGGATGCCACGCCCAACGGGAAACCCTCGCGCGGAAGCCCACGCAGCAGGCCCTCGCCAGGCGGAAACAGGGAGACCAGCCGACCGACGCCCTCAGTGGCGCGAGGGGGAGCGGGAGAGCCCTGGCGCGTCTCAGCGCTGCAAGCTCTGGGGCGGGCGCGTCTGAACCTGGCCTCCGGTCACGGGGAGACCAGGGGACCGAGTGAGAACCTCGAACCGCTGCCGCCGTGAGGGGGTACAGGCTTCGGCCTGCCCTCTCACGGTCGGCGCGGGTGACGCGCCCGCCCTTTGCCTTGTCCGCTTTGTGTCTTGGCCGGAGTGCCAATTGGCAGAACAGAACACAATCGATTGGCGTATTAGGGCCTTTGAGTTGAAGGCAGACCACCCACGATGGGGAGCGCCATCGATCACGCGTGTCCTGAAGGAGGAGCTCGGCGAATACAGCGCACCGCCAGAGAGAACCGTGAGCCGGCATCTCCAGCGCTGGGATCACATGACTCCCGAGCAGCGCGCCTTATACGAATACCTTTTTTGGCCTGAGTCGATGGGCGGCTCTCTGCCGTGGGAAGCTTCCCATGCAGTCTTAGAGCTCCTGAACCAACATGCGGAGCGGTTTGGGGATGATTCTCGACCGCGAATCAGACAGGGGCTGTGGTTTTGGCGCATCAGCTTGGGCGCCCCTCATCTATCGGTGGAAGAACGCTACCTTATCGCTTCCGTTTTGCATGACGCGAGCGACTGGGCTGGCGATATCGGCGATAGAACCAGAAGAAAGGCGGAGACGATCTTGCGACGACGATTGGCAGGCCAACCATGGGGAATCGCCGTCCGCGATCTAAACTAGGAGGAACGCCATGGGAACACGTAGGCGGAATGGAGAGGGCAGCCTCGGCCAGCGCAGCGATGGCCGCTGGGAAGGGCGGCTTGTCATCAACGGGCGACGGCGCTCCTTCTTTGGAAAGTCGGAACGCGAAGTCCTGGACAAGCTCACGGACGCCAAGACAGCCAGAAAAGCGAACGTGCCCATCCCTTCCGAGAAGCTCACAGTCGCCGCGTTCCTCACCCAGTATCTGGAGGAAGTGGCGCGCCCGGGCCTTCGCCCTCGGAGCTTCGAGCGGTATGAGGGAATCGTGCGGTTGCACATTCTCCCCAGCGTGGGTAAGCTCCGTCTCGCCCGCCTCACGCCTATTGACCTTCAGGCGCTCTACAACGCCAAGCGTAAGGAACTGTCCGAGCGAAGCGCCCAGCACATCCACGCCGTTGTCAGGCACGCGCTCAATGTGGCGCTCAAAATGGGGCTCACGAGCCGCAATGTCGCCCAGCTCGTGCCGGCGCCGCCATCCTACAAGCCACCCAAAATACGGCCGCTCACGACAGCCCAGATGCGGCTCTTCCTGGACGCCGTTAGTGGGGATCGTCTCGAAGCAATGTATCTCGTCGTCATCAGCACCGGCTTACGGATGGGTGAGGTAATAGGCTTGCGCTGGAGTGAGCTCGATTGGGACGCCCGAGCGCTCCGTGTCTCAGCCGCGCTTCAGTGGATCAACGGCAAACTCACCCTTGTTCCACCCAAGAGCGATAGCTCAAACCGGACGGTTGCCCTGCCCGATTCGCTGATCGCCGCGCTCCGTGCCCATAGAGCGCGCCAGGCCCAGGAGCGCCTGCTATTGGGCCATGATAATGAGCTCAATCTCGTGTTCACGTCCACGGTCGGGACGCCGCTCAATCCTCAGAACGTCCGGCGCCGCTTCCAATTGTTGCTCGAAAGGGCCGACCTGCCGCGCCAGCGCTTCCACGATCTCCGTCACTTCCACGCCTCGTATCTCCTCGCACGTTCTGTGCCCGCGCGCGTCGTCATGGACCGCTTGGGTCACTCGCAGATAAAGCTCACGCTCGAAACGTACAGCCACGTGGCCGCAGAACTACAGCGCGAGGCGGCCGATAGCATGGACGCCCTGCTGGTGGGTTAGAGAATTGGCGTCAAAACT
>DATEAO010000108.1:0-9626 GCA_035288345.1 Candidatus Methylomirabilota bacterium
GGGCGCCCGGCCCTTGACGCCATCGGTGTCAAGGGCACGCCCGTGCTCGCGTGTATTCAAAGCCGGGCTGCGCCACGCCCGCGCTCGTGTATATCTAGCGCCTTACGTGCTTGCGCCAGGGCTTTCCCTCGGAGGGGGGCACGCCCAACCGCCCCTGTCCCACTCGATCGGACAAGCCGATCGAGAGAGGCCGAACCTCCCCCCAAGGTTGCGCGGGCAAAGCCCGCGCTCGAACACAACTTCGCCCGCCCGTGCTCCAGCTCAATCGCGTCCATATAGCATGTTTGCTCACCAAGAGTCTGCACGTTTCTATCGGACTTTGGTCTTGACACCCACTTGTGCCATGGCGAGAAGCGAGCAGATCGAGGCCCGAGGGAGGAGGAACCCCGAGGCGTATGCGGTATACGTTGAGGGGTTCCGACGACCGAGAACGACGAGATGCGACGCTTATCGCCATGGCACTAGTTTACCCGACTCGCCGCGCCCGGCTTACGTGATCTTTTGACTACCCGAAGCGCGCTTCCTGCCAGACTCCGAACGCTCCAGTGTGACCATCGAGCGCCCAGTGCCCGCCGGATCTGGCGCGCGTGGGGTTCCGACCTCGCCACGCCGACCACCGTCGGCCCGCTCCCAGAGAGCACGGCACCAAGCGCGCCCGCCTCAAGGAGCGCGCGCTTGATCTCTCGAATCACGGGATACCGAGGCGCCACCACCTCCTCAAGTGAATTGTAGAGCGTCGCGGCCACGCGTTCGGGGTCTCCCGTCTCCAGGGCGGCCACCAGGGCGCGCACCCGACCCGCACTGCCCCGGAGCGTCCCCGGCACCATACTATAAACTTCACGGGTCGAAAGAGGGAGGTTCGGATTCACCAGCACCAGCGTCAAGGCTTCTGCCGGCCTCAGGGGAGTCAGCTCTTCCCCGCGTCCAGTCGCGAGCTGGGTGCCGCCTTTGAGAAAGAACGGCACGTCCATCCCGAGTTGCACGGCCAACCGACAAAGGAACTCGTCATCCTTGCCCAAGCCCCAGAGTTGGTTCAGTCCCCGGAGGACCGCGGCCGCATCGCTGGATCCCCCACCCAACCCGGCGGCCACTGGAATTCGCTTCCTGAGCGTGATTCGAACCCCTTGCTCGATCCCCAGAGTCTCTTGAAACAGGCGAGCGGCTCGCCATGCCAGGTTTGTCGAATCCTGAGGCGCGGAACGGTTCACGACGCGCAGCGAGATTTTCGGAGCCTTTTCCAAGCGAAGGTGATCGAAGCAGTCCACCGCCTGAAGGACCGTTTCGAGCTCGTGATAGCCATCCGGCCGCTTCTCCAAAACCTCGAGCGCCAGGTTCACTTTGGCCGCTGCGAGAATGCTGAGCGACGCCCGCACGGACACGGTTCCCGACTCTAACATGCTGATATCGCGCTGTCAATTCACGCGTTGGACTTTGACGCGTCGCGGGAGATCCAGGTGAAAGGCGTCGCTGCTCACCCCGGATCTCAGCTCGGCGCTTCGGTAGCGAATGGCGACTGAGAACGGCCGGTCCAACGCGGTGAGGGTAATGGCCGATGGTGTGGCGTCCTCACTCGCGCGCTGAAACACCACTCGCACGGGAGACCGGCCCCCGCTGTACTCGATCTCCCGTGGTAGCCCGGAGTCCTGCGAAAACCAGATCCGTTGAGTCCACGACGGGCCGGTCACGATGAGCGACTGACCACGCCCGTCGGCGTGAGCCAGTGTCATCGACCGTGAATCCTGAAGCGGCAGGACATGGCCCGCCAACAGCCCGACGAGCTCTTCTCCCGCAAACGGGATCCCCAACCACCGCTTGGCGCTCTCCTGGGCGTTGCTCCCAACCAGCGCTCGGTTTTCCCCGACGTTGTAGAAGGTGAACTCCTGGCCGGAAGAGACCAGATAGAGGAACGGCTGGCCGAATGGGGTCAGAGCTTCAAATCGAAGCGACGCGGGGGTTTTCAGCAAGAGAACTCCGTCAAACCGCTCAACGGTGCCGTCACGCGTGAGGGTGATCTCCACCAGGCCGCGGAGATCGTCAAATTGACTCCAGCGCGCAGTAAGCTCCTGGATGAGGCGTTGCGCTTCGGGTGAGGGGGGAGCCGGAGGCGCGGTGGCGCAGCCGGCCAACACGCCAACCGCGAGGAGAACGACGGCCCTACTGAACTTTGGAGCGATCACCCTTGAGCCGGCGAAGCTGTTCCTGCGCTTCTTGGGTTTTCTTTCTCACCGCGCCGTTTTGAGGGTCGAGTCGGGCAGAGACTTCCCACGCGGAGATGGCCTCCTCCAACATGCCGTTCTTCAAATAGGCGTCGCCCAGGTGGTCGTAGATCACCGGATCCTCTTTCGCGCGCTCGACCGCCCTCCTGAGCTGGACCAACGCCCCCGGATAATCACCGCGCTGGTAGAGCGCCCAACCGAGGCTGTCGATGAAATAGCCGTTGTCGGGCTCGATCTCAAGCGCTTTCGTGATCAGCGAGACGGCTTCGTCGAGATTCGTCCCCTTCTCCGCGTACATGTAGCCCAGGTAGTTGTAGGCTTCCGCGTGCTTGGGGTCGAGCACAATCACCTGCCGGAACGCTTGAACCGCGTTGTCAAAGCGCCCGACCTTTTCATTGACCACGCCCAACTGGAAATGAAGGTCCTTCTGCTTCGCGTCGAGGGTGAGTCCTTCCTGCAAGGTGGCTTCGGCCCGGTCATACTCCTCAGCGCGATAGTAGGCCGTGCCCAGGTAGAGGAACAGGTCGGGGCGCTTGGGATCAATGTTCACCGCCTCCCGCAGCACCCGAGTCGCTTCGGCGTGTCGCTTCGCGCGACCATGGAGGAAGCCAAGCTGGACACGCGCGTCAAGGGAGCGGGGGTCGAGGCCGAGAATCCGTTCCAGCTCGGCCACCGCCTCGGCGTCACGCCCGCTGTCCGTCAAGACCGTGGCCAGAAAGTAGCGCGCGCGAAGATTTCCGGGCTCGAACTGGATCACCCGTCGCAACGCCTCAGTGGCTTTGTCATACCGCTTTTGGTCATAATAGATCGCCCCGAGCTTCATCCAGAGCTGGGGCTCTCCAGGCACCTGCTGGACGAGTCGTTCGACTTCCACTTCGGCTTCTTGAACTTTCCCCATCCGGATCAGGAGGTCACCCAGGCGATCAAGAAAGACCGGGTTCGCGGGGTTCGCGGCGATCGCCTGGCGATAGACCTCGACCGCCTCGGACTCTTTCTTTTGAATCTCGTGCACGTAGCCGAGCGCGATCCATGCTTCATCGTAGCCGGGGTCGATGTCGATGGCGTTCTTCAGGTAGCCGATCGCCCCGTCCCACTGCTCCGCCTCGATGGCGAGACGACCCAAGAGATAGAGCGCCTGCATGTGAGTGGGCTGAGTCGCGACGAGCCGGAGCAGCGTGTCGCGGGCCTTGGCCGGCGCTTTCTGGTCCGTATACAGGCGCGCGAGGTGCAGGTAGAGGTCCGCGGCATTCGGCAGCTTCGTGATCCCTTCCTCGAGAGTCGCCACCGCCTCCGCGGGTTGCTTCTGCGCGCGATAGAGATTGGCGAGCATGAGATAGGCGGATTGATTCAACGGATCCAGCGCGGTCGCTTGTTTCGCGGACTCGATCGCCTCCGGAACCGCCTCGGACCGGGCCAGCCACTGGGCGAGCTGAATCCGGAGCACCGCTTGGTCCGGATCGATCTGGATGGCCTCCCGAATCTCAGTAATTGCGTTCTTGAGCTGGCCCGAGTTTGCGAGAAGGTGAGCCAGCGCGTAATGGTAATACGCCTCAGCTTTCAGATCGCGAGCCAGGACGCGAGGCGGCGGAGCTGGAGGCGGCGGCGGAGGGGCCGCAGTCTCAACCCGCGGAGTGACCGCGCATCCCACGAGCAACGCGGCCAGAACCATCAGCCGAAGCACACGCGGAATCACGAGTTGACCCCTGGGTGGCGCTTCGCGAGCGCGGCCTTGGTGAGCAAACGCTCGAGCGTCGTGGCCAAGGTCGCATCGTCGAGGTCGGATACCATCTCCTTGACGCTGGCCCGCTCAACTGGGGTAAGCGGTGCGCGCCGGGAACTCCGGCGCCCCTCGCGGGGTGTGGCGTAGCCATCCTCGCGCGCTTGGAGGACGAATCGGAGTCCGCGGATGAGCCCGGGCCCAACCGCGGACTGAATACGGTGAAGCACTTCCGCCTCCCGAAGAGAGAGTTCTTGAAGCCACGGAGAGTTGTCCACTGCGACCTGTAGAATTCCGTCCGTGAGGGTTGTCGGTTGGGCGCGGCGAGCAATCTCTTGGCCGACCAGCACACGCCAGTGACGCTGTAGTCTGGAGGTCGCTAACGGCTCCCGAAGTCGTGGAAGCGCAGTCTCTAGCAGCTCGCCCACTCTCGTGGGGTTGGACCGGTTTCTCATTTTCACCTTCTCATTCGGCGGACTGCGCGTCCTCGGGGCTCAAGGGTGCGAGCCTCAATAGGAACACTGACGCAAGTTTTATGCTAACACAGAGTGATGGTTGAAGAAAGCTACGCGGACCAATCGCAGAGAATTCCGTGAGATGCCTCGCGGGGTGTTTCCAATGCCGCGGTAGTCCAGGGCGGATGTCGGATTACGGATGTCGCATGTATTCGGGTCTCGGATCCCGGATGACAGATCTCGGTTGTTCGAACTCTGAGATCTGTGATCTGTCATCCGCACTGACATCCGAGATCCGTCATCTGACCTGCTATCGGAGGTTTTGGGCGAGGTGGAAGCTGAGGGTCTCCAGCTCTATCGAGAGATCCACATTCTTCAGCCGAGCATCGCGTCCCACTTTGATTCGGGTGGGAGCGAAGTTGAGGATGGCCTTGACCCCCGAGGCGACCAGCTTTTCGGCGACCGCCTGCGCGGCATCGGCAGGCACCGCGATGATCCCGATCTGGAGGTTCATCGCCTTGGTCTCGCGCGGCAGCTCCTTCATCGGCTGAATGCCGACCCCGTCGATGATCTGCCCGATCTTCTTCGGGTCATCGTCGAAGATCGCCGAGATCCGGAAGCCTTGCTTGGCGAACCCCCGATAGTGAAAGAGGGCCGAGCCGAGATTGCCGAATCCAACCAGCGCCACCTGCCATTCCCGGTCGAGCCCCAAGATCTTCAGCAGCTCGGCCTTGAGCCCGGAGACGTAGTATCCGATTCCCCTCACGCCGAACTCGCCGAAGTAGGCGAGGTCCTTCCGAACTTGCGCGGAGTTGAGGTTGAAGCGCTCTGCGAGCTCCTGAGACGAGATGGTCTTGACGCCGTCCTCCTCCAGGTGCAAGAGGCAGCGGGTGTACACCGAGAGACGACGGATCGTCATCTCGGGGATCCTGGGGATCTTATAGGTCGACCGACCAGCCATCAGTTTTCTCGAAGGGGGGCGCGCCCCCCTTTCAAACTATCCTGATTGCAGCGCGGGCCCCCGGGCGTTGCCACGCCCGCACTCCCGCACGAATCAGCGTCACGCGCTCGACCGAAAACGAGTAAGCCAGATTTATCACGAGGGTTTCCGCATCCTGCCCGCAGGGCCGGTTATCCCTTGCAGGGCAACCGAGGGTTGCTACGAAATGGGCTTCCCGTACAGGAGGATGATCGCCATCACGAAGACGAACAACGCGAGGGACTCCATAAACGCCAGTCCCAAGATCATCACGACCTGAATTCGTTGCGCCGCTCCAGGCTGGCGGCCAATCGCGTCAACAGCGCTGCTCACCGCGCGACCCTGCCCCAATGCGGCCAACCCGGCCGCCAGGCCGAGAGCGAACCCAGCCGTCAACACGTAAGCGGAAGACAGAAACCCCTGTCCGCCCTGACCCGCCTCGGCCGCAAACGTCGTCGTCACCACCCCCAACACCAGCGCGCTCACGATCCCGAGAATCAGCCCACTGTTTGCTCTTTGCATATCCGCTTCTCACTCTCCTTCTCCGCACCGCAGTGCGGCGATTAATGGTGCTCCGCTTCTTCAAGAGCCAATGAGATGTAGACCATCGACAGCATCACAAAAATAAACGTCTGGATCAGCGCGACCAGAAGCTTCAACAACAGGATGGGGACGATCAACAACACCGGCAGGATATTCAAGGGCATGGCGAGAAGAAAAAAGAGTCCCGATCCCTTCCAGGACCACTCGAAGAGGTTAATCGCCAGAAAAAAGAGGGCGGCCATCAGCATGTGGCCGCCGAACATGTTGGCGAAGAGGCGAACTGAGAGCGAGAGCGGCCGCGCGAAGTGGCTGATCACCTCGATGGGGAACATCAGCGGCGCCAAGGCCGGCATGGGGCCCGCGAAATGCTTGAGGTAGTTCCACACACCGTTTTTCTTGATCCCGATGTAGTGGTAGGTCAGAAAGACGATGATCGCGCACGCGGCAGTGGTGTTCAGGTCAGCGGTTGGAGCGATGAGGCCTGGGACCAGTCCGAAGAGATTCGAAACGAAAATGAAGAGCGCGAGGGTCGCAATCAGCGGGAAATACCGTCGCCCCTCATGGCCGATGATATCGTCGATGAGGCCCTGGACTTGTTCAAACACCACCTCGAGCAGATTTTGAAGACCCACTGGGACCATTTGCAGCCGCCGGGTGGCCAGCAGAGAGACCAAGACCAACACGGCCATCACGATCCAGGTATATGTTACGGGATCTGGCACGCCCGGAATTTGAAAGATCGGAGGGTGCTCAAGCGGGTTTGAATGAGGTTCCATCACGAGCCGATCTATCCTCGGAGGGGGGCATGCCCCTCTTCCGAACCTCCCCCATAGGATTGCGCCGGCGAAGCCGGCGCTCGATCAGAGAACTCGCCGTATTGAGAGGCGGCCTTGATTCCTCTCCACACAATTACGGGAAGAGGCACGGCCAACCCCAGTGCCAGGGCCGGAAGGCTCACCCAAGACGCGCGTACCAGGATCATCAGAATCACAACAATAGTGAGATAGCGGAGGGCGGTGAGCAGGCCGAACCGGGCCCAGGTCTTCACCCGATCAGGTGAGAGCCTCATGGTTTCCGCGCCCAGCCACCAAAAGGAGAGCAGCGCGAGGTTGCCGCCCATGAAGAGCCCAATGCCCGACGGAAGCCCACCCCAAAGGAGCCCCAGCGCAGAGGCGACGACGATAGCCAAGCCTCCCCACGCTGAAATCCCAAGGAGCAGCGCGCGAGGCTCAGGAGCTGCCGCGATCATCACGATCCATGCTGTCGAGCCTCGGCAGCGAACGGAAGATCTGTACGAACCCCGAGACAATCCCGAGGAGCAGAAACACGATGATGAGCCAAGGGGACGTGCCAAGCCACCGATCGAGATAATAACCGATCACAAAACCGACGAGCGTCGAGGCCACGAGCGTAATCCCAAGCGTGCTGACAACGCCCACTGACCGGACCCAACGAGCTCGCTCTCCACCGTCCGCCCCGCTCATCAGTGACGCATTCCCCAACCTGAACCATGTGAAGAGAAACACTATCACGGCAAGGGGTAAAAAACAAGAAGTTGAAAGTAGCTGATTTTTAAAAAAATATGTCGAGATGCAAGGCGTCGGTCAGGCACAAGGCCCACAGGGTTTTGCCTGCGCGAGTTTCGAGTCAGGGCGTGTTCAGGAGGGTTTGCGCGAGGTCTGGGCGGTCCGTGATCAGGATATCGATTCCCAAGTCGGCGAGCCGCTTCATTTCCGCCGGGTCATTGACCGTCCACGCCGCAGTGCCGAGCCCGAGACGCCGGCATTCACCGACCGCGCGCTGATCCACAAGCGGGAATTCGAGGCCAGCCAGCGCACAGTCCAATGGCGCGAGGCGCTCCAGAGCTTCCGAGAGTGTCCAGCCCATACGAGCCAGGCCCATCCTCGAAAAGAGCCCCCCAGTCTGAGCCGTCTGGTCGAGATCACGGACACGTCGAATCGTCTCAAGGTCGAATGACACGATTCGAGAAAGACGAATTAACTCCATCTGCCTGAGATCTTCCAACACCTTCTCTTCAATCCCGGGATACCTCGCGTAGCGCGAATCCGTTTTGATCTCCACGACGAGCCCGACTCCGGTATATCGAGTCATCAGTGCCAGCTCAAGCAGGGAAGGCACGGTTTTCCCGGGTTCCATAAGGGAGCCATCCCGATCCTTCAGCCGCACCGTTCCCTGGAGGTCGTCGACCGTCAGGTCACGCACCGCGCCACGGCCGGTCGTGGTCCGCTCAAGCATCGGATCGTGAATGATCACCGGAACATCATCTTTGGTGAGATGGACATCACATTCGACAAAATCCACGTGGAGACCTATGGCTCTCTGAAACGCGAATAAGCTATTCTCGGGCCAGAGCCCGGCCCCACCGCGGTGGGCCACGATCAGTGGACACTGTCTCACTGCGCTTCACTCCGAGACGTCCCGATCTTCCGGGTCCGGAACCTCAGGTTCCGCTCGACGTGATCCTGGTACGCACTCAACTCGGCCTCGAGACGGCGAGCGCTCCAGCCAAGGAGTGTGGCCATTCGCCCCGCGATCCCCGGCGCGCAGTCCATCCCCTGACAGGCGCTCTGGCCGATCCCGCTCCGTCGCAAGAGGAAGTCCTGGAGCGAGCAGGTGAGCTCGTGGGCGACCGCATGATGGAGCTGAGCGACGATGTCCGGGTTCTGATCACAGAGACGGGCCGCTCCGTCTGGCAGGGCGCGGGCCAAAGAGAGCACTGCCCGGTAGTTCCGGCCGTAAAGCTCCACCACGTACTCAAGCTGGTCACGTGTGAGGCCGCTCGCGCCTATCTCGTCACCCACATCCATCCACGCTCGGGCTTCGAGTTGCCCCGCTTCCTCATCACTTCCGTCAAGCGCCAGGCGCGTCGTCTTCGATGGACCGCCCCGGCCGAGTTGAGCGACAACGCGCTCTCCCACGTGCTGGGCCAGGCTCCGGTAACACGTCAGCTTGGTCCCCGTGATCGAGAGGATCTCCTTCCGCGGTCCCTCCGACACCATCCGGTGCTGACGAGAAACCTTCGAGGCCGGCTTGCCTGCCTCCCAGGAGAGCGGACGAACGCCGGCGTAGGTGTACGCAATCGTGTCTTCACTCACGCGCGGATCGGAAAGCGCCCGGCGAGTTTCCCCGAGAAGGTAACCGACCTCATCCGCCGTGGCCCAGCAGCGATCCGGGTCTCCCTCGAAGTCCGTATCCGTCGTCCCCACGAGGGAAAACTCGCGCCACGGGATCACGAAGAGCATCCGGTCGTCCTTCGCCGAGAGATAGATCGCGTGGTCGGTCATCCGCGGGAGCAGAATGTGGATGCCTTTTGTCGAGCGGATGAGCCTCCCGCGGCGATCCTCGACCCCGGCCATGGCGCGAATCTGATCCACCCACGGACCCGCAGCGTTGATGATGAGACGCCCCGCGAGCTTCGACGGTTCTCTGGTGAGGAGATCGCGCACCACCAGTTCTCTGAGGCCGTTCTTGAGGGGGAGAATCTCTTCGACCTGGGTGTAGTTGAAGACGCGCGCCCCAAGGCGGTGGGCCGAGAGCACGTTCTCCAGGCAGAGGCGCTCCGGAAAGAGGAGCAGGTCGTCGATGTAGTAGCCTGCGCCGAGGAGATCACCGGGTGCGAGTGAAGGCTCGAGGCTGAGCGCCTGATTCGTGGAGAGTGTTCGCGAGCGCTGAGCCGATTGTGCTGGCGTGAGGAG
>DATEAO010000109.1:0-11303 GCA_035288345.1 Candidatus Methylomirabilota bacterium
ACCACCTTGCCCCGGAAGTCCGCCAGCTTCACCTCGCGCCCATCCATCAGCCTGAGGGTGAATGGCGGGGCCTGGCGGCCGATGAGGGGTGAGGGAATCTCGCGCGGATCGCGGGTGAAGCCGTACGCCAGCACCGCGATCAGCGGAAGACCGATCCCGAAGACGAGCAGAAGACGCTTCCAGGCCATCTTACGTCTCTCGTGCTCTCGCCCTGAACGGCCAGAGCGCCAAGAGCGCCCCGATGACGATCACCCCACCGCCGACCCAGATCCAGCTCACCAGGGGCCTCAGCAAAACTTTCACCGTCGCCTGGCCCGCCTGAAGCTCGCTGAAACCTGAAAGGATCACGTAGAGATCCTCTTTCCACCCCGTTCGGAGGACCGCGCGCCCGAGCGGCGACTGCCGATTGGGAAAGATCTTCAGCGCGGGACGGAGCACTCCGACGTCGTGCTGGTCATTGAAGATTTTGAAGGCCGCCTCGACTCGCGCGTGGGTCGGCCGCTCGCTCACGCTGAGCCCCTCGAAGCGCAGCGTGAAGCGGCCGAGCGTCAGACTCTCTCCGGGAACCAATGTCGCGTTCTTCTCCTGGCTGAAGTTCATCGAGCCGGTGATCCCGAGCGCGAGGAGGACCACTCCCAGGTGGACGACGAACCCGCCGTAGCGCCGCTGGTTCCTTCGAAGCAGGCTCCCCAGCGCGACCAGGATCCCCTCTCCCGCGATCGCCCGGCGCGCGGCCACTGCGCGGCCCGTGTCCAACGCGATCGTCAGGACGACGAACGCTGAGAGGCCGAAGGCCAGGAGCGGCCAGGTTTCTCTCACGCCGAAGGCCGCGAGCGCGGCGACGACGATAAGGGAGAACGCCAACGGCCAGAGAAAGTTCCTCCTGAGGTTGTCCAGAGAAGCCTTCCGCCAGGCAATCAGTGGTCCGACCGCCATCAAAAGCAGCATGAGGAGGAAGAGCGGCACGGTGACGGCAGAGAAGTATGGCGCTCCCACGGAGAGCTTGACCCCGGTGATTGCCTCGGCGACCAGCGGGAAGATGGTGCCGAGAAAGACCGTGAAAGTCACGGCCGCCAGCAATACGTTGTTCAGGAGGAATGTGGACTCGCGGCTCACCATCGAGTCCAGCTCGGGCCGTGAGCGGAGGCGGTCGGCGCGCAGCGAGACGAGCGCGAAGGAACCGAGAAGAACGAGGCCGAGGAAGCCCAGGAAGAGCCCGCCCACCGGCCCCGAGGAGAACGCGTGCACCGAGGAGAGCACGCCGCTCCGCGTGAGAAATGTCCCGAAGATGGTCAGCGCGAAGGCCACGATGATGAGCGAGAGATTCCAGACCTTCAGCATCCCCCGTCGCTCCTGGATCTGGATCGAGTGGAGAAGCGCGGTGGCCGGGAGCCACGGCAGGAACGCCGCGTTCTCCACAGGGTCCCACGCCCAGTAGCCTCCCCACCCGAGCACGTGGTACGACCACCACCCGCCGAAAAGGTTTCCCAGCGTGAGAAAGAGCCACGCTGCGATGATCCACCTGCGGGTCGTTGTGACCCACTGGTCATCGAGCTTTCCCGTGATGAGCGCCGCCATGGCGAAGGCGTAGGGGACAGTCAGCCCCACGAATCCCGCGTAGAGCAGAGGGGGGTGAGTGAACATGTCAGTATCCTCGAGGAGCGGGTTCAACCCCTGCCCATCGAGAGGCACTGGCCAGAGCCGCTCGAATGGGCTTGAGGCGAAGGCCAGGACCCCGAGGAAAAAGACCGAAACCGCCGAGAAGATCGCGAGCACCCAAGGCATCAGCTCCCGATGGCGCTCCCGATGCTGCCAGGCCACCAGGCCGGCGAACGCCACCAGCATCCACTCCCACAGGAGGAGCGAGCCTTCGAGCGCGCCCCAGAGGCCCGTGACCCGGTAATAGATCGGCGTCGCGCGCGTGGTGTTGGACGCGACGTACTTGATGCTGAAGTCCGTCGTCACCAGCGCGTAGACGAGGGCAAAGCCCGCAACGGTCACCAGCACGAGCTGCCCGAGGATGGCGCCGCGGGCACTCGCGGCGAAGGTGTCCCGCCCCGTCCGCGCCCAGACTATCGGGGCTGCCATCCCCCACCCCGCCAGGGCGAGCGCGAGGATCAGGCTCGCCGCCCCCAAAGTCGCGATCATGTCATCAACTCCTCCTCACTCCCGCCAGCGGCGGAGGTGCGTCACCGCCGAGAGCACGACCGCCAGGAGCGAAAACGTGCGGTGCAGGTTCGTTGCTCCTCCTCCCTTCAGGGCGAACCCGAGCGCGACCGCGCCGAGCAGCGCGACCGCGGCCAGGAGATCCCATCCATCTCCGAGCCGGACGTGGCTCGCGATCACGATGGCCGCGACGACGAACGCCACGGCGGCGTGGAGGTCGGGGCTCACCGCGCCCCGCGACGCCTGGAATCCGAGTCCGAAGCTTGTGAGGAGGAGGCCCACGACGAGCAGGGACCAGAGCCGGTAGAGCCATCGGCTCGGCGCCACTCCGGTCTCCACGGCTACTCTCTCGAACGGCACCGCGCGCGTCTCCCGGTCAAAGCGCCCAGTATGTCAGCGTGTCGTTCGCGCCCGCCACGACAAACACGAGCCCTGCGACGCGCGTGAGAAGCCTGCTTGCCCTGGCGTAGCCCGCGGGGAAGCCGGACGGCGCGCTCGTGGCCAGGAGCCCGCCCAGGAACAGAACGGGGACGCTCGTCCCCACGGCAAAGAGCGCGGGAAAGGTGAACCCGAGCGGGCTCTGGAGCCCGAGCGGGATCGTGAGCCCGAAGAAGAGCCAGAAGAGCGTGGGGCAGAAGGCCAGGGCAAATGTTCCTCCCATCAGAAACGCCCTCGCCGGGCCGGACACGGGCAGGAGGTGGCGCATGCGCTCGGAAAGGCGCGTGCCGACTCCGCCCCGAAGCCTGATCACTCCGAGAAAAGAGAGCCCGATGAGGAACAGGATCGGGCCGAGCGCTCTCCTCGCGATGAGCGCCAACGGGATTGCCGCGCGCTGAAGCTCTGCACCCAGGGCGAGCGCCAGGCTTCCGAGGAGGGTGTAGACGAGCACCTTCCCGAGCAGGTAGGCCCCCGCCTCCGTTCCCGCGGCGGCCCGGCTCCCCCCGCGGGAGAGATAGGCGATCGCCGAGGCGTTGGTCGTGAGCTGGCACGGGGCGACGGCGCCGATCACGCCGAAGAGGAAGGCGCTGGCCGGTGGCAGATTGAGCCTGGTGGAGAACTCTCCCAGCGGCCCCGTCATGAGCGCGCTCAGCCGACTCAGGATGAGATACCACTCTTGCACGATCTCCACGTCGCGCCTCGGTCATCTGGCGGCACGCCGGCCCTCACCGCGCAAAGCGTCCAACAGATCAGAGAGAGAATTGCCAGGACTCCGCCCGCCACGAACAAACCGGCTTGCCATCCGAGAAGCGGCCCGATGAGAAGGAAGACAAACGGGAGTGTGCAGAGCCAGACGCCGAGCGTCAGCGCCATCGGGGTCCGGTCAGCGTGTCTTTTGGTGCCAGCGACCATCACGCCTCCCGATCCGGCGTCCTGATCTGATCGCTCTTCGCCGATCCGGATTCACCCGAGTCATGGCCTGCGTGGCCGCCGTGACGATGCATCCCGAAGAGGTGCATGAGCGGGCAGAGGAGCACGAGGAGGAATACCAAGAGCTGGCCGACGCTCACACCGAGCGTGGAGAGATACAGGAACACCATTGCGACAGCCGCCGCGCCGATCCATATCCACGATCGCTTCATGTTCAATCCTTTCTTCGTCGCTTCACCCACCCGGTGATGAGGGGAATCGAGACGATCATCGAGAGGATGAAGACCCAAACTGTCCCGCCCGCGATGGCGAGCGGCGGGGCGTCACCCACCCACCGCGCCAGAAGGAGAAAGAGGAGCGCAGCGGCCGTGGAGAGCCCGGTGTAGCCGAGCGCGCTCACGTGCCCGATGCGCTGCTCCAAACGGCTCATGCTTGGGCGCTCCGGCTGACGACGATCTTGTCGGCTCGAAGGTTCACCGCGTACTGCTCAAGCGGCCTCGGAGGCGGTCCGCCGATGTTCTTCCCGGCGAGCGGGTCATAGTGGCCGTTGTGGCAGGCGCACCAGATGTGCTGGAGGTCCTCGCGGTACTGCACCGTGCAGGCGAGGTGCGTACAGACCGCTGAGAAGGCGCGAAGCTCTCCGCCGGGCGTTCGGAGGACGATGCCAGGTCGACTTCCGAACTTGAAGATCTGGCCGCTGTTCGGCTTGATCTCGGTAGCCTTGAGGTCCAGCGCCACGCTCGCCGTGCTCGATTCCGCAATTTTGGGCGGGATCAGATAGCGTGTGACCGGGTAGAGCGAGGAAACGAGAAATGCGCCAACACTGGTGCTGAGAAACCAGTTAAGAAACGAACGGCGTCCGTAGTTCGTTGAGGGCAAACTTTTTCGAAACATACTCATGACCTCCCGGTCGTGCTCCCGAGCTTGGAGGGCGGGATGAACCCTCTCAGGAGCAGCGTATTCAACGTCACGGTGAGCGAGCTCACGGCCATGAGCAGCGCGGCCAGCTCAGGGCTCACCACGAGCTTCCAGAGCGGATAGAAGAGCCCGGCGCCCACGGGGATCGCGAGCGTGTTGTACGAGAAGGCCCAGAAGAGGTTCTGCTTGACCTTCCTCATCGTCGCCCGGGCAACCTCCAGCGCCACCACCACGTCGCGCACGTCGTTCTTGATCAGGATGACGTGCCCGGTCTCCTTGGCCACGTCGGTTCCTGACCCGATCGCGATCCCGACGTCGGCGCGCGCCAGCGCCGGCGCGTCGTTGATCCCATCGCCCACCATCGCTACGCCGCCCCCCTGAGCCTGAAGGCGCGCCACTTCTTCGGCCTTTGCGTCAGGGAGCACCTCGGCCAGCACACGGTCGATCCCGACCGCGCGAGCGATTGCTGTCGCAGTCCGGCGGTTGTCGCCGGTGATCATGACGACCTCGAGCCTCATCTGGCGGAGCGCTGTCACTGCCTCCTTCGCAAACGGCTTCAAGGTGTCTGCGCAGGCAACGATCCCCGCCAAGTGCCCGTCCACCGCGACCAGCATCGCGGTCTTTCCTTGGTCCTCCAAAGCTTGAAGCTTCTCCTCATCCCCGGCCTTCAGCTCGACGCCTCGAAGCGCCATGAGCTTTCGAGTGCCGAGAAGGATCTTCCTTCCCCGCCACGACGCCTCGACGCCGTGGCCAGGAACAGCCTGGAACGACTCGGGGCGATCATCTGGAACCCCGGCCTCTCGCGTTGCTCGCACGATCGCCTCGCCCAACGGGTGCTCTGAGTCAACCTCCGCCACTGCGGCCCATTGCAGAAGCTCTTCCTGGAGAATGCCTGGCGCAGGCAGGACGTCTGTGACTGATGGCTCACCGCGCGTCAGCGTTCCCGTCTTGTCGAAGATCACCGTCTTGATCTTCGTGGTCCCCTCAATGGCGTCGGCGCCCTTGAAGAGCACGCCGTGCTCGGCGCCCTTGCCGGTCCCAGCCATCATCGCGCTTGGTGTCGCCATCCCCACCGCGCATGGGCAGGAGATCACCAGCACTGTGATAGAGAGCAGGAGCGCGAAGCCGAAGACGCCGATCTCCCCCAGCGTTGCAGGTGAGAGGATGAAGGCGGATGCCGGATCGAAGAAAAGTCGGTACCCTGCGAGAAACCAGAAGACGAAGACCGCCAGTGCCAGCGCGTGGACGCCAAGGATGAAGTGCCCTGCCACCCAGTCAGCGAGCTTTTGGATCGGCGCCCTCGAGGCCTGGGCCTCCTCCACGAGGCGGATGATCTGGGCCAGCGCTGTCTCGCTCCCGACTTTGGTCGCTCGGAAGCGGAACGCGCCCGTCTTGTTCAGCGTCCCGCCCATCACGACATCGCCTGACTGCTTCTCCACCGGGATGCTCTCGCCCGTCAGCATCGATTCATCAACAGCCGAGTACCCCTCGAGAACGAGGCCATCCACGGGGACCTGCTCGCCGGGCCTCACTGCCACGAGATCATCCACCTCCACCTCGTCAGCGGGGACCTCGCGCTCTTCGCCGTCCTTCAGGACGCGCGCTATCTTCGGCTGAAGCCTCATCAGCTTTCTGATCGCCTCGGATGTCCGCCCTCTTGTCAGCGCTTCAAGATATTTCCCCAAGATGATGAAGGAGGTCAGGAGCACCGCCGATTCAAAGAAGATTGCCTTCTCGCCGCCGAAGCCGGCCCCGGGGAAGAAGGTGTTGAGGACGCCAATCAGGTACGCGGCCCCGATTCCCGTCGCGTAGAGGAGGTTCATGTCCGTGACGCCGCGGACGAGTCCCCTCGCGCTCTGCACGAAGAATTGCCACCCCGGTCCGAAGACCACCGGCGTCGCCAGCAGGAAGAGCGCAAACGGGCGGCCGAGCCACTCGGGAACGAATGCAGGCAAGATCCAGTAGTCGCGGAACGTCCCCGCCATGATGATGACCGCGAGCGGCCAAGCCACGACCATCCAGCGCGACTGGCGCCTGATCTCGGCCTCCCGAAGCGCCCGCTCCCGGTCGAGCGCCGCCTCGCCCTCCACCTTCTCCTCCGCGGTGTAGCCGAGATCGCCGATGGCCCGCGCGATCACCGCCGGGCTCACCTTGCCCGGATCGAACCGGACGCGTGCCAACCCCGGCTCTAGGCTCACCGTGACCTGGGCCACGCCACTGAGATCGCCGACGGCCGTCTCGACTGCTGAGACGCACCCGGCGCAGTGCATCCCGCTGATCCTGAAGACTCGCTGCTCGCTATTCGCGCTCATGACGCACAAGCGTTCAGCACTCAGCCATCAGCACTCAGGGAGAAAGTCCCCATGCTGACTGCTGATCGCTGAAGGCTGATCGCTCCTATCAATGGCATCCGCCCTGTCGAACCGTTCGCTTCTTTTCTTCGCCAGGCCTCGCCGCTGTCTCATCGCGCTCCGAGCCATGACGACGACCACCGCAGCACCCCATCCCGAACCACTGCATCCCGACGAAGATCGCCGCCAGCAGGATCCAGATCCCGTAGCTCCTCAGAAACTCCTCCATGGCTGACCTCCCCGTATTCAAAAGACTTAAGAGCAAGCCCTTTGCCAGTGAGAATGTTTTGAAAAACCCTCCAGTGCCGAGGGGTTACCGCAGGGCAAGTGCGTCCTGTTTCTTGGGAAGTCGGACAAAGTGGCGGACCTGGAGGGGGGGAGCGATCGAAAGTCTGACTTTCTGTCAGATGCCAACCTGATCTGTGCCACCCCGTGCCGTATCCGATCACGCTGATCGCCCCTTCGCTTCCGGTAAATGGTTCGATCTTCTTACTTCGCGTGGGTTATAACTCGGTCGGTGAAGGCACCGTCCGCCGCCCAACTCTGATCCTGATGCGCGGGATGAACATGGGCACCGACGTCTTGTAACGCGCGTATTCCTCCCCGAACACCATCTCGGTCTCGCGCTCCTCCCGGCGGGCCAGCCGGTAGTAGACGGCGATGAGGACCGGCCACGTGACGACCGTCACGATGGTGGGCCACTGCACCAGCATCCCGGTGGTGATCAGGAACAGGCCCGCGTATTGCGGGTGGCGGACCCACGCGTAGATGCCATCGGTCACCAACGCTCCCTTCGCCTTGTGGATCCGGCGCCAGCCGATCCCCATGACAATGAGCCCAGCCAGCATCAGCCCGTTCGAGATCAGGTGGATCATGACAGACATCAACGCTCCACCGCCGAGCAGGGTCAGCCAGAGATGGCCGGCCGCGTGGGAGAAGGGGTTCAGCGCCGGGTAGCGGCTCCCGAGGATCGCGGTGAGGATGTAGATCGTCAGCGGAAAGCCGTACATCTCTGTGAAGAGCGCGATGACGAACGCGCTGAACAGCCCGAACGAGCGCCACTCGCGCCGCCTCACCGGCGCCAGGAATGAGAGCACAAAGATGATGAAGAGCGCCGCGTTGATCGCCACCAGCGACCAGAAGCCGTAGCCAAAGGGAACATCCTCGCCGTGCATGCTCGGTGAGCCTCAGATTGCTCGGATTTCCTCCCGCATGAAACACGCGCGTCGGCGACCACTTCATCCGCGTACGGTCGATACTTCATCTCCATCCGATCGTGTTAGCAGAAAGAGTGCCAGAGAGAAGCTCTGAGGAGGGCCGCGGAAACCTTCGTCAGTCGCGGGGTTAAACGCAGCGCTTCAAAATTCCTCATTCGTCGCCCGTCGCGGGTCCGACATTTTGACAGAAGGAGTGGGGAGTCCGCCCTCTATGCGGACAGTCTGTCAGGGGGCGAGAGAGAACTTCAGCGAATCAGGCGGAGCGTGTCGCCAAGCGCCTGGCGAGCAACCTCGGGGTCTGCGGCCAGCCACACGACGGTTGCCCCGCTCCGATAGAAGTAGTGAACCTGCCCGAGGCCCAGGGCCGAGTAGAAGGTGACGCCGTCTTGCTCCCGGGCTCTCAGGTGAGTGAACTGCCCCTCGGCGTTCGAGGCCCCCTTCCTGATCCCCTCGATCATCCGCGTGAGCTGCCAGTGCGCAAGCGGCCCGAGATACGCGCGGGAGACGTAGAGCATCGCCACGGCGCCGTCCCGCTCGTAGTGAGCCACGAACCCGCCGCGCGCTGGGATGCTCTTGCCATGAAGGCGGTTGATCTCCCGAAGGGCATCGTTTCCCTCCAGCATGTGCGTTCGCGGAAGCCCCCCGAGCGTGACGGGGATGGCGGGCGGGGCGGCGCAGGCGGCCAGCAGGAGCGCCAGCGGGACTACCACCCAGCCGCGTCGGGCTTGCCGGATCACGCGATCCCCCACCGCCACCGCCAGAGCACGCCGCCGGCCGAGCCTGCCGCCGCCACCCAGGCGAACAGGTCACCAACGCGCGTGTAGATGGTCTTCTCTCCCCGACCCTGGATCTCCCCGAGCAGGATGGCCTCAGTGAAGATGGCTGACCGGCCCTGAACCCTGCCCCGCGGGTCGATGATCGCCGAGATCCCCGTGTTCGCCGAGCGGACCAGGAAGGCCCCATGCTCGACCGCGCGGAAGACGGTCATAGCCAGATGCTGCGTGGGGGCCGCGCTTCGCCCGTACCAGGCGTCGTTTGTGATGTTGACCAGAAACCCCGCGCCCCTCCGAAAGAGGCGGCGAACCTCAGCGGGGAAATAGACCTCATAGCTGATGGTGACTCCGAAACTTCCCTTGGGGAGGCGGAAAACTGTCGGCTCCCTTCCCGGGGCGAAGTCGCCGATTGCCCCGCTGGCGAGCTTCTCTGCGAAGCCGAGGAGGGGACGGAACGGGACATACTCCCCGAAGGGGACCAGGTGGATCTTGTCGTAGCGCTGGACAAGGACGCCGTCTGGGGAGATCAGGAAGGCGCTGTTGTAAAAGCGCCTGTCCTCGAGATCAGGGCTCCCCACGAGGAGGAACCGCTTCGTTTCGCTCGCGAGCCGCGTCACTCTGGCCAGGGCCTCTGGTTCGCGTCGCAGCAAGAGGGGGATCGCGGCCTCAGGCCAGACGATGAGGGCCGCGCCCGCGCGCGCGGCCTCCCGGGTCAGCCGCTCATAGGTCTCGATGGTCGCTCGTCCGAATGCCGGATCCCACTTGACGCCCTGATCGATGTTCCCCTGGAGAACGGCAACGCTCAGCCCTCCCGAGCGCTCGGGGAGCGAAAGGGCACGCACGCCGTAGGCGAGGGTCACGATGAAGACGAGACAGGCGGTCAGGGCAGGGGCCAGCACGGGCCGCAAGCGACGCTCTGAAAGAGCGAGGGCGACGGTGGCATTCACCAGAACCACCAGGAACGAGACCCCGTACATCCCGGTGACCGAGACGATCTGCACCAGAGGAAGGGCCTGGGCCTGGGTGTAAGCGAGGAAGGCCCACGGGAAGCCCGTAAGTAGATACGTCCGAAGAAACTCCAATGCGACCCAGAGGCTCGCCGCGAATAGAACCCTCCCCAACCCCGAGGCTGGCCTGAGCCACATCCAGCCCGCCGAGAAGGCTCCGACGTAAAGGGCGAGATAAAGCGAGAGGAGAAAGAGCAGGAGGACGCTCAGGCCCCACGACAGGCCGCCGTAGACCGCCATCGCGTGGGTCACCCAGGAGAGGTTCAGCGGGTAGAAGACCATCCCCGCGAGCGTCCCAAGCCAGAACGCCAAGCGTCGCGGCGCACGGTCCAACGCCACGAGGAGCGGCACCAGCGCGACGAAGGCCAGGGGCCAGAGCCCGAGAGGAGGAAAGCTCAGGTAGAGGCCGACGCCCGACAGCGCGGCAAGGAGAAGCGCCACCGCGCACCTCCTCTCTCGGCTCCGACGGCGGACAGCCCTCTCGCGATGTGGCCACCGTCACCACGGCCAGAGCCTTTTGCCATCATGCTTCCTCTCGCACTTCGAGCGGAGGTCTCCCGCGTGGCCACGGGAAAAACGCGGGGGTTCGCGCCGCGTATTCGCTGAACGTCTCGCCGTAGACCGTTGCCAGCTCCCTGTCCTCGCGCCTCGCCAGGCGGACGTACATGACGATCAGCAGCGGGCCCATCAGCAGCGTCGGGAGCGTCGGCCATTGGATGTTGTAAGCGATGACGATCGCGATCAGCCCGACGTACTGCGGGTGCCGGAGGTAACGGTAGATGCCCCGCGTGACAAGCGCGCCGCGCCCGCGATAGACGGTAACCCATCCGACGGCCAGAAGGATCACCCCCGACGCGATGAGGCCTGCGCTGACCGACATGGCCAGATAGACCCCCCGATCGATCGGGACCAGCCCCGCGCGGTCAAGCGCAAACGCCCAGAGGTGGCCCTCGTTCATCCCGAACGCCCACGGCGAGAGCCCGAGGAGCGGCGCGAGCAGGTAGATGGTCAGCGGGATCCCGAACATCTCGGCGAAGAGCGAGATCAGGAACGCGGTGTAGAGCCCCGCGTTCCGCCACTCCACCCGGCGCCGTGGCCGCGCAAAGCCGAAGAGGAAAAGGACGAACACCCCCGTCAGGGTCAGGACCGCTTGCCAGTTGCCGAACCAGATCCAGTGCGGGACATCATGGACGCCGTGTTCTTCGCTTACCGTCTCGAAGAAGAGCCGGACCGCCCACGCGACCGCGAGCCCCGCGAAGAGCCAGCGAACGATGCGCCACACGGTCCTCAGCATTTCACGATCACACGGTCGCGAGGATCACGAGTCCCATCACGACCACTCCCGACCCAAGGGCGAGACGCAGGCGCTCCCGATTGTGCAGGTTCCAGCGCGCCAGGGAGTTCAGAGCCGGGCGGGCCGAGGCCAGGACCAGGATCCCCACGAGCGGAAGCACGAACAGCACGTTGTAGAGCATCAGGTACCCGAACCCCGCCAGGGCGCTC
>DATEAO010000110.1:0-9847 GCA_035288345.1 Candidatus Methylomirabilota bacterium
CGATATGGCGTCAACGCCGAGAAAGTGAGGCTGATTCCGAGCGGCACTGATCCCGAGCACTTTGCTCCCCGCGATCCCATGGAGTCTCGGCGTCGGCTCGGTCTCTCGGAAGAGGGATTCTTGGTCACGTTTGTTGGAGTCCTCTACGAGCATCAAGGCGTGTCGACTGCCATTCGCGCGCTTGCGGAAGTGCGCAGTCGCTGCCCATCGACGCGGCTGCTTGTCATCGGTGGGGGTCCAGATCGAGCCCGCCTCGAGGCTCAGGCGGAGTCCCTCGGCGTGCGTTCAGCGATCGACTTCGTTGGGGCCGTTCCTTACGAGCGCGTTCCCGACTATATCAACGCCGCGGATTGCTGTGTCGCGCCATTTGTCGCCTCCAGGGGGGAGACCTCTCCACTCAAGCTCTTCGACTATCTCGCATGCGGCCGGCCTGTGGTGGCGTCCGAGATCCCGTCGATCCACGGTCTGATCAAGGAGAGTGGCGCGATCGTCCCGGTGCCACCCGACGCCCCGAGCCTGCTGGCCGAGGCGATGGTGGGCCTTCTCAAGGATCCGACTCGTCGCGGCCAGATGGGAGCTGCGGGCCGCCGATTCATTGAGGCCGGGCACGGGTGGAGCCAAATTGCGCTGGCCGTGGCCAATCTGGCCCAGGCGGGTGTTGTTTGAGTCGTCAGGAAAATTTTTCCGGAAGCGACGGGCGCCGAAGGGCCAAGAGAAACCCAAGCTTCGCTAGCCAATTGTCCCTTCTGACATTTGCTGGACCCCCTGCCGCAGGGGCAGTGGCATTAAATCTGCATAAATCCCCGCTGCTGGCGCATTCCAGCTTGAAACTGCTTCGAGACAATCGGGAGGCTCGAGCCGAGTCCCAAGCGCAAGCCCAGCAGAAAGGGGACGCCTTGCAGTCGGCAGATCTGGATCGTCGTGAGACCTGGGATCGCTACGGCCAGGAGTGTGTGGGGCCGAGGACGGTGTCAGCCGGCCGCGCCGAGCGAATTCGCTCCCGTGAGCTGCGGCGCCTGCTTCCTCGCGGGCCGTTTGAGAAGGGCGTGGACCTCGCGTGCGGGGAGGGAGATTTTTCGATCGAGATGACCGAGGAGGCCTTCGCCGTGGTTGGCCTCGATCGGTCCGATATGATCGTCGACCGGGCTCGCACGCGCTTCCCGCAGGTGGACTTCCGGCAGGCAGACATCAAGTCACTCCCAGAGCAGTGGTTCGAGTCGGTGGACCTTGTCGTCTGGCTGGCCGCGATCCACGCCCTCTCGAAAGACGAGAGCGCAGCCGTGCTTCAGCGGATTGCCTGTGCTCACGAGGCGCGGCCCGTTGCGCTTCTGATTTCCAGTTGCATCATAGATCTCGACGACAAGCAGATCTCCCTTCCGAGCGTCCACGATATTGCGCCGCTAGCGCTTACACTCGATCGAGGGCAGCGAGATGCCTTGGAGCCATCCAACTTTGTCGACCGGGTCCACCATGGCTTTAAAACGCCTCAAGAGTTTCTCGATCATGTCCGAAGCTTCTTTCCGACCGCAAAAGGAATTCCCGTTGAGCTCGATTTCAAACTGCGGAGGTTCTGCGCGATGGGCGTTGGCCAGCACGCCGTCAGGCTTTCTCTCAAGCTCCTCAGCTGGCTTGGGGCTTATCGCGCTGCGCTTCGCCTTGTCCAATGGGCGATGTTGTCCCCATCGCTTTTTCGCCTGGCAGAACCCCTCGTGGTTCACTTCGCGATTGTCGTTGAGTTTCCTTACCGCTCGTTTCCCCCAATCTTGCAGCAGCCGGCCGGTCGGTTCCTCAACAACCAGCTCATCGCGAGGCTCTTGAGCCGGCGTTACCTCTTTCAAATTCTGAACCGTTGTGTCCGTGGCCGGGTCTAGCCGACTGTCACGGCAATCGCGGGGCGTGCATGTGGCGGATGCATAAAGACATCTTGGCTCGACTCCCTTCCGGTCTTGGTGTGTGATGAACCGTGCTGGACGCCTCGTCAGCAATGTCTTGTACACCTTGAATGCGAAACTCGTTCTCTTAGGGCTGAGCTTCGTGACTGTCCCGATCCTCGTGCGTGGATTGGGCGTAGAGGCCTATGGGCTATACGCTCTTACCGCAGTGCTCATTGGGTACTTCACGTTCCTCGATCTTGGCACCAGTCAAGCGCTGGTGAAACACCTTTCGGAGGCGCTAGCGAGAGGCGAGCAACAGAGAGCTCAGCGGCTGATCGAAACCGGCCTTACACTCTTTTTGTCGATGGGTGTGTTCGGGGGCTTAGTGATTGGGGCCCTCGCCGAGAGCTTCGCGCTCAGCGTCCTGCACGTCCCCTCTACCCTCGCGGATGCTGCTCAAGTGGCCTTACGTCTCGCTGCGGTTGGATTCACCGTCACGATGGCTATGAATGGGTTGTTGGCCGTGCCACTGGCGTGTCAGCGGCTCGATATCGTCGCAAAAATGAACGCGGCGATTGGCAGCATGGGACTAATCATTCCGGCCATCCTCGTGTCGACTGGTTTCAGTCTTCCCTCAATTATTACTACGGGGGTCCTGCTGAATGTGGCAGGGGTCATAATCCTTGTGGGGGTGACACGGCGGCTTCTCCCGGATTATAAGCTCCGTTTTGGTTTTGATTGGGGGGAGGCGATCAGGTTGTGGAAATTCGGGGGCTCCGTGCTAGTCTCCACGGTCGCGGCCCAAGTCAGTCTCCAAGTCGATAAGCTCATCATCAGTGCATTGCTTCCGATTTCAAGGCTGAGTTACTATTCGGTTCCTTTCAATCTCGCCGCGAAAATGCTCGTGATCCCTTATGCGGTGGGTCCGGCGCTCTTCCCTGCGGTCACGGAGGTCTCGGCTCTCGGCCTGTCCGCTCAACTGAAGGGGCTCTATCTGAGGACGACCAAGGCCCTTTGCGCCGTGTCACTGCCCTTTGCGCTTCTTCTTCTCATCTATGCAGATAAGATCCTCGAGCATTGGATTGGAGCTGACTTTGCGGTCCAAGGCACGACGTCGCTTCGCGTCCTTGCCGTCGCGTTTTTTGTCGTGCTGATGACCCAACCCGCGACCGACGTTGCCCGAGGCGTGGGCCGGCCAGGTATTGGGGCGATCATCGCGGTGATTGATGCGTTGGCGATGATCGGCTTCTGCTTTGTCCTCATCAGTTGGTTGGGAATTGATGGCGCCGCCGTGGCGTTCCTGTTGGCGACCAACATCGGGGCCGCGGTCTTTGTGCTGATCGTGCAGCGGACCATTGTAAACATCTCTGCCAGAGAAATGCTCAAGACCAGTATTGCCCGTCCGGCCTTGGCAGGGCTCGGATGTGCGGCCGCGCTCTGGGGGCTGCGCCCCTTGGTGACGGGGCTCGCTTCCCTGATCGTGGTTGCCCTTGTCGTGCTGGCCAGCTATGCCGCGGTGGTCTTCTCATTCGTCTTCGACCGGGGAGAACGGAGCACGCTCATAGATATTTCGATTTCATTCTTCAGGAGGAAATCTCAACGCGGTGTCGCGTGAATGGGTGGCGGGCTGCGCGGAGGCACATGGTCATGATCTCGACCCCTTGTTTTGTGTGCGGTGAGGATTGTCCCACGCTTTTTTTGAAGAAGACGGATCAGCAGCAGCACGAGTGGAACATTGTGCGCTGCCAGGCGTGCAAGTTTCTGTATGTGAACGCGCGCCCCTCCGAGGAGTGGCTCCGCGAGTTCTATCAAGACCCGGCGTATTTCAAAGGCCGCGAAGACGGGTATCAGGATTACCTCGGGATGAAGCACTTCCTCGAAGCTCAAACCATAGATCGGCTCCCGATCATCGAACGCTTTCAGCCTGGCGGGCGGCTCCTTGATGTGGGTTGCGCCGCTGGCTTCTTTCTCGAAAAGGCAAAAGAGCGCTCCTGGCAAATTGCGGGTGTGGAGTGGGCGAAAGAAATGTCCGATCATGCCCGCGCGTTGCTGCAAATCGAGATCCCGCCCACACTCGAAGAAGCCGGATATCCCGCCGAAAGCTTTGATGTCGTGACCTCATGGGACTGCCTGGAACATGTCTGGGACCCCCGGGCTCACCTTCAAGAGATTCGCAGGCTCCTCCGCCCCGGAGGCTTGCTTGCCGTCTCAACCACCAACGCGGAAAACCTGCGCGCGGCACGGACCCCGGAGCGTTGGGAAGAGTTCAAGCCGCCGGGACACCTCAACTATTTCGCGCTCGACTCCCTCCGCACGCTGCTGCTCAACACCGGGTTTGAGCCACTCAGGTTCCGGGGGATTGCGCCCCTCTTTCAGCGACTGCCTGACCCGCTGATCGGCCCTCTACTGGCTCTCCAGCGTGTGGTGGGACACCGGCGCAACAAGCTCACGCCCTTCTGGTGGATCAATGCCGGGCTTCATCGCACGACTCACACGCTGAGCCGGTGGTACCATACCGCCTTCTACAGCGAGTATCAGTGGAGCGAGGGGCTGGAAGCGTACGCCCGAAAGCTGTGACGGCTATGCGGATAAATGTCTTGGTGCCTGGAATCGCTGTAAGCGGTGGGATGCGGGTAATCTTCGAGTACGCGAACGGGCTTGTCTCGCGTGGGCACCGCGTGACGCTCGTGTGTCCGACGTCACTCGACCGCACTGAAGGCCGGGAGCCTTTCAAGAAACGACTTGGCCGGTGGGGACGTTACCTGTTCGCGGATCGCCGAGTAGGGTGGTTTGATCTCAGGGCAAAGCTGCATGTTGTCCCGGATCTGAGGCCACGACACATTCCTCCCGCGGATCTTACCATCGCCACCTGGTGGCGGACTGCTGAAGCGCTTGCCGAGTGCGGGCCGCAGGCGGGAACGCCACTCTACTTTGTTCAAGGATACGAGATTTGGGCGGGCCCGCGCGAACGCGTCGAGTCCACCTATCGGTTGCCTATGCGAAAGCTGGTGGTGGCCTCTTGGCTCCGGCGGCTCTTGATCGAGAGATTCGGGCAAGAGCCCGGAGAGGTGAGGGGGCCCATGATCTCCGGCGTGAATTTCTCGCTCTTCTATAACGACAGAAAAGTCTTTCGTGACCCTCCCACAATTGGAATGATCTATCGTCCGGTCACCTGGCGTGGCACCCAGGATGGACTTCAAGCCTTCGAACGAGTAAGAGCCAAGCATCCTAAAGTCCGCCTCCTCATGTTCGGCCACGAATGGCCGACCATCGAGGCCCCGGAGGATGTCGAGTATCATCGTGACCCGCCTCAGCCGCGCCTTCGCGAGTTCTACTCAAGCTGCGAGATATGGGTCAACCCGAGTTGGCACGAGGGGCTGCCACTTCCTCCGATGGAGGCGATGGCGTGCCAGAGCGCGCTGGTGACCACGGATGTCGGCGTGGAGGACTACGTCATCCCAGGAGTCACGGCGCTCGTGGTCCCACCTCGCGATCCTGATGCGCTGGAGCAGGCGATCTTGCGCTTGATCGAAGATCCAGCGCTGCTCCAATCGCTCGCGCGAGCGGGATACGAACATATCAAGGCCTTCACCTGGGACAAGGCCGTCCAGCACTTCGAAGCGGAACTTCTGGACGCCGTTGGCCGATGACACAACAACCATCCGGCGTACGCTCTCTCCTCCTGATCCAGCAAAGCCCGCTCTGGCACGGGACGCTGACGCTCGACCGACTCCTTGAAGAACATCCCCATGCCCAGGTGACCGCGGTCGTGGCGCCTTCCTTGGTGGAAGAATTCAGTTGCCGCCGCGCCGTCAAGCGACTGTTGTCGCCGAGTTCTCGCCGCGAATGGCGGAAAGCGCTCGAAACCATTCGCCAAGCGCGCCCGGAAGTGGCGGTGGTCTGCTATGCGAGCGCGTGCATGGACGAGTACCTGAAGGCCGATAGCCTGGCGCTCGCAAGCGGAGCCCGGCGGGTGTTCTGGTCGGCCCCGAACGGAACAGGAATCGTCTCGCGGTCGCGGTTTGTGGTGAAGCTCTTTCGGCGTCTGGGAACAATGGCGCTCGTCAGCGCCGCGTTCTATCCCCTGGCGCTCGTCGCATCCCTCCGCTCGAAGGGACAGCGGCTTGACGCTGACCGGTCGAGCTTTACTGGTGAGCGAACCCGGCCGGATCGAGCGGAGCACGGGGAATTTCAGGACCACTTGGCGCGGTACCGGTATGCAGGCGGGTTTGCGAAGGGGGGGCGTGTCCTCGACCTTGGATGCGGCGACGGTTATGGAAGCGCGCTGCTCGCTGAGCTGGCGCGGGTGGTGATTAGTGTCGACGTGAGCGAGCGGGCCGTTCGGGACGCCCGGCAGCGCTACCGACGGGACAATCTTCACTTCGCGGTCATGGATGCGACGGAGCTGGCCCTTGCCTCAGAGGAGTTCGACCTTGTCTGCGCGTTTGAGGTGATCGAACACGTGGATGACCGCGAGGAGTTTCTAGTTCAGCTCCGACGGTTGCTGCGTCCCGGAGGCCTGCTCCTCCTCTCCACACCGAACAAACGCATCTTCTCACCGGGGATGTCGAAACCGCCCAACCCGTTCCACCGGATCGAGTTTCTGCTCCCGGAATTCTCCGCGTTGCTTGGGCGGTACTTCTCACATGTGGAGCTGAGGGGGATGCGAAATCGAGCCCAGCGCACAATGGACACCTGGCGGTACCTCGATGCGCTTGTCAAGGGCATCGATCTCTGGCGTCTCGAAGCTCGGTTGGAACAGGAGCGACAGCACTGGATACAGCGCGCGCTGGCGCGCATTTTCCGGACCAAAGCTGCTATTGAGGTCGGACCCGACGCATATACGTTCGAGGGTCCGGACCCCGAGACATCGGAGTGCTTCGTCGCCGTCGCGACCCGAGAAGGCTGAGGCAATGCTCTCGATCCTGATCGTGAGCTACCAGTCGCGCGACATGTTGGCGAAGTGTCTTGACTCGCTCAGCGCTAACCCGCCTGACTGCGCGTGGGAGATCGTGGTGGCAGACAACGCCTCCACCGACGGGAGTGTGGAGTTGCTCCGTGAGCGTTATCCGCATATCCAGCTAATCATTAATCGAGACAACGTCGGATTCGCCCGGGCGGCCAATCAAGCCTGTGCTGCTTCAAAAGGCGAGCAGGTTTGCTTTCTCAATAGCGACACGGAGGTCGAACCCGGAGCCATGGCTCGGATGTCGGCGCTCCTGAGCGACAATTCCCGCGTTGGAGCGGTCGGGCCTCAAATGCGGCTTCTGACAGGGACTCCGATCTTCTCGGCGTTCCGGTTCCCGACGCTCACCCGTCCACTCTTCGACCTCGCTTGGGTGCGTGGGATGATTCCCACTGAAAAGCGAAAGCTGGTGTACGAGGGGTGGGACTTTTCCGCTGTTCGCGAGGTGGACTGGATTAGCGGGGCGTGCCTCATGACCCGACGCGCCCTCCTCGACAGGGTGGGTCTCTTCGACGAGCGCTTCTTCATGTATTTCGAAGATGTGGATCTCTGCCTTCGAATACGCCGCGCCGGGTACAGCATCTACTACCTTGGGGATGCGGTCGTCGTCCACCGCACTCGCGGCTCCACAGAGGGGGCCCTCACGCCAGCGCTCTTTCTCACCGAGCAACGAAGCCGGCTCCTCTTTTTTATGAAGCACTACGGGCTCTGGGGAGGAGTGGCGATCCGCGCCTCCATGGCCGCCGGAGCCTTGTGGCGGATTGCCGCTCTCCTGTTCCGCGGGCGCAAGCGCCGAACCTTTAACACCCTCGCAGTGAATCTCCGGATCGTTCGCGAGGCACTCCTCCCTATGGGGGCGGAAAGGTAGGAGAGCAGTGCCCACGTCCTCTTCCTTAATCGGTCGGATCAGTCGGGCAGCGTGCTCCTGGCTTCCCGTCGTTGGGCTCGTCCGGCCGCCGGGTCGCCCGCAAGGGATCAGTGCGATTGTGCGCGTGAGAGACGAAGAGGAGTGGCTCGATGCCTCGATTCGCTCCATCATCGGCTTTGCCGACCAGATTGTGATTGGCGACAATGGGTCCAGAGATCGGACCCCGGCGATCATCGAGCGCCTTCGTCAGGAGTTCCCAGATCTCATCGAGGCGCTCGTGCTTCCCGATGCGGACATCTGTGCGCTGACCAACGCGCTCATCGCGCGCACCCGTTATCGGTGGATCATCCGATGGGACGCCGACTTCGTGGCACACACCACCGGTCCCGTCCGGATTTCGCGATTCCGCGAGTGGCTCTTCGGGTTGCCCCCGAGGCGATACTACATGATCTATCCCCGGATGGTCGAGCTGACTGGAGATCTGTGGCACCAGGATCCTACCAATCCCACCAGAGCTGACGCTCACTGCTGGACGGCGTCGGAATCGGTTCGCTACGTCTATGACGCGCGCGGCTATGAGTCACCCCGGGTGCCGCGCTGGTATCTGGTGCGTCGGTGGGAGATGCCCTGCTTTTATCACGTGAACGTGAAATCGGACGACCGGATGTTCTTCAACTACGCCTGGAAGCGATATCTGGTCAATCCACGGCGACGGAAATGTTCGGACATTAGCGCGTACATCGACCATCTTCTCGTGACGGAATTCGGCGGCCGTGATCTCCCGCGCGCCGCACAGGAGTGGGTCAATCGCCGCGTGCAGCAGCTCGTTCCGATCGATCACACCCGATTCCCCGACTATCCAGAGCTGCTCGGACCTGCCCTCGCACGACCACGGTATCAGATCATTGACCAAGGCGGTCGAATCGTTGGAAGGTCCACGCTGGAACACGCAACGGTCACGACAGAAGATGCGGACGCTTCGTAAACTTTATGAGCTTTTGTCTCAAGTGGTGGCCAGCCGCTACGGGGAGAGCCTGCAAGCAGGTGCGCTAGTGCGGGCCCACTATCTCCGATGGACTCTCAACCCCCTGTTGCAGAGGACCACCGGAACTGCCTTCGATGCCGGATGCGGACGTGGGGCCTACGTGGCGCGACTGCTGGCAGGCCAGTTTCCGGCTTGGCGCTTTCTGGGCCTGGATCTCAGGCTCTCTGTTCCATCAAACCATCCGTCCAACCTCAGCCTCTGTGTCGGGGATCTCCAGCAGCTTCCGATGAGCGGTCCATTCGACGTGATCTACAGCACAGATGTCCTGGAGCATCTTGAGAATCCACGGGCCCTCCTCGCTGAGTTTGCAAGAGCCTCAAAGAAAGGAGGTGCGCTACTCCTCCACGTGCCGTCACACGAGGAACGGCACTATCTTCCAGGCGTGGATCGAGAGCACTCCTGGCTCGGTCAGCCTGGACCCGGCGACGCCCACCTCTGGCACGGGTTTAAACGAGAAGAGTTGGAACAGTGGATCGTTGGAGCGGGCTTCGATCTCATCTGGAGCCGCCATACGTTCGGCGCAGCCGTCTCTGTGCTGAAGGAGCTGTTCATGCTTGGCGAGGCCCACCGGGTTCCGGGAATCGGGCTGGCGCTCTTCCCTTTTCTCACAATGGCCACGTGGCTGGAGTGGCGCCTCGGACGGGGGCGGTGCGGTAACGGCCTCCTGATCTTGGCGCAGCGTGGTTGAGTCCTCATATGCTTTGCCCGTTTGGCGCAACCAGTTGGCAGAAGGCCAGGCCACGGAGCTCGACTGTACAAGAGGGAGGATCAGGCGATGCCCATTAATCCGCAAACGCTTCATGATGAGGACTGGGTCACGACAAAGGCCAGTGATAACTTCTTTGCTGAGGCTCGGCGCTACCCTGACATTGCCGACGTCATTGCGGAGCTTCGCCCACGAAAGCTCTTGGATGTCGGATGCGGCTCGGGCTATCTGGCGAAGCTGCTCAAAGAGCGTGTGAGCGGGCTCGTTGTCCACGGGATCGACATCTCGAACGTCGCGCTGGAGCGCGCGCGCGCCCACATCGACGAAGTCTGGCAGGCGGACGTGGATAAAACAGACCTCCCGGTCCCTTCGGGCCTGTACGATACTG
>DATEAO010000111.1:0-3379 GCA_035288345.1 Candidatus Methylomirabilota bacterium
ACCGTCGTCTTTGACGGAGCCAAGGCGTCGGGGCCGAAGTCCATCGGGCTCAGGTGGCTGCGATGTGTCGCTCGTGCCAGCGTCAGAGCAATGGCTACCGGAATGACGCGGTGAAGCAAGTCATCGCCCAAGCACTTGTAGATAGTGAAGAGCGCGTTCCTTTCCTCGAGCCGGATGCGCGGCGCGCCGGCAGGCCGGTCACTCGGCTCTTCTCGACGGTAAGCGACCGCGGCGGGTGCGAAGACAGTCTTCAGGCCCATGAGTGACATGCGCCAGCCGAGGTCGACCTCCTCGCCATAAGCGAAGTAGTCGGAGTCGAATCCTCCCGCGGCATGGTAGGCACCGCGCTCGACCAGCAGGGCATGCGCGGAGCCGAATGGCAAGCGGTCCGAATCCGTCCCGCGGCTCTCCGCAGGTGCGCCTTGGCCGAGCGACCAGCTGTGCCCAAAGAGCGATAGGATCCCGCCGGCGAAATCGATCCCCGTTCCTTCCCAATTAAGGATCTTGGAGGAGGCGGCTGCAGCGCTCTTCCGCACCGTCGCCGTGACCAACTCTCGCAACCATGTCGTCTCGACGCGCGCCTGCTTATCCAAGACTGCCAGGTAGTCGCCACGCGTGTGCGCCACAGCTGCATGCAAGGCCCCGCCGAAACCGCGATTCCGGCCGTTCCGGATGATCCGTACCGACGGAAATTGTTCGTGGGTGAACCGGGTCGAGTCGTCTGTGGATCCATTGTCCACCAGGACAGCCTCGAATCGATCCCGAGGATAGTCTTGCTCTTGAAGAGAAGCGAGGCAGGTCTGCAGGGCGTCCCGTGCGTTTCGATTAACGATGAGAACCGATATGAATGGATCGCTCACGATCGCCTATATGCCGCACCGCCCGCCGACAGAGTTAGAGCACATCTGCAAAGCCGCGCCTGGTACGCTGGAACCAGGCATACCCTGACAGGGCGAATAGGATGGTAGCGGCGCCTCCAGTGACAATGTGGTGCCAGTTAGGAATCTGCCCCCAGATGAGAACGGCCCGGATGTTCTCGATGATGGAGGTGAGCGGGTTGAGCCGGTAAAACGGCCGCAACCAGCCGGGAATGGCCGAGACCGGATAGAAGATCGGACTGAGAAAGAGGAAGGCGGTGGTGACGATGCCGATCAGATGGCCAATGTCACGAAAGTACACTCCAATCGACGCCAGCCACCAGCCGAGGCCGAGACAGAGCATTACCAATGGGGATAGAACCAAGGGGACCCAGACAATGGTCCAGTTCAATATTCCGAGACCGAACCACAGACCTATGAGGAGGACGATGAGGCTAACCATCGCGTTAGCCGCTGCCGACAGGAGGACGGAAACGGGAAGGATTTCCAACGGAAAGCGGACCTTCTTGACGTATTGTGGTTGGCTCACAATGAGTCCGGGTGCTCTGCTCACACATTCCGAAAAGACATTGAACACGATCAAACCGCTGAAGAGAACCAAAGCGAAATCGAAGCTGCCCTCATCCTGCAATCCCCAGCGAGCTTGGAAAATGACGCCGAAGACCAACGTGAAGACGGTCAACATGAGAAGCGGCGTCACGAACGTCCAAGCGATTCCAAGGTATGAGCCACGATACCGGCCAAGAATATCGCGTTTGGCGAGCTGGAAAATGAGCTCACGGTGGCGCCACAAGTTTCTGGAGAGTGCGACTGGATCGAGAAGCCGTATCGTTTGGGCGATGCCGAGGCCGGTCCGAATCGGTACACGCTCCACGATCCAATCGAGCGGGGAGCTCATCACAGCGAGGTGAGGGCGACTCGGGCGAACCGCATGGCTTCGAGCGGGATCAAACCAGCTAGTTGGTTGGCGGGTTCGGGTTCACTCTTCAAAGGTGGATCCGGGGTGAAGGGTTCGACCTCGGCCTTGAGCCCATAGGTTGAAACAATCTATTCTGGGGGTAAGGAGCATGTCAAGCGATCGTGACCCGACGCGCTTTGTACGAGAACCTTGTACGGTCATGATGGCGGCGGCAAGTCAATCCGGAATCGGTACAAATGTTGCCCTCGACGGTAATGTATCCGGCCCCGTTGTTGATTTTGAGGATGTCGTTGTTGTAGCTATCGTGGAGCACGTTGTTGCGTAAGGTGATGCGGCGTACGAAATCATCGCCACCCGGATCTCCAATCAAGTCTTGAATCTGGATCACCAGGGCGCCGGCGCCTGGGCCAGTATGGGCAATGTCGAAGCCTTCCAAAGTAATCCCTTGGCCATAGAAGCAGGTGATCACAGTGGAATTGTGACGGAGTCGAGCGCGGTAGGGGATCTCGGAACGGATCGTGACACCTCGAGCAAAGGAGCCGCGGAGATGCACCCGCCCGTTGTAGGTTCCTGGACGGACCAAGATCCTGCTCCCATCCGGTGCGTTATCCAAGGCATGGGTAATAGTCGCCCAAGGGTTCGACAGAGAGCCGTCACCTGTGCTGTCATTGCCGGTCGTTGCCACGTAGAGAATCGCCGTTGGGGCGGCGGTGGCCGTAATGGAAGTGGTCAGGACGGTAACCGCGGCCAGACCCAGGAGTCTCCAGAAGATTCGAACTTTCATGGCTTCAAAGTCCTTCGCCTGTATTGAGGTGCCAACGATGTTAGCTCAGAACGGTTCTCCTCGATGTGAAATTCGTCGGGGGGCTTTCACTACACCATGAGCCATTGGAATGCACCCAAACGGCTCACCCGCGCTGGATCGGTCTCGGTGCTTGTCGTGTTGTTTCTGTATAGCCTGCTTCTGGTGTACCTTTCGCTCTCACCGCTTGCCGATTGGAAGTCGCCTTCCCAAGCTCCATGGAAACAGGTGATTCTCGGAGGCTTGAATCTCGGTTCGGGGTTGGACCTCATCCAAAACATACTGGCCTATGTGCCGCTGGGTGTGCTCATCGTGTGGGCCCGATCGCCTTTCCACCGAGGGACGAGCTCTATTCTTCTTACGACAGTGTCTGCTTTGTTCCTGAGTTTCGTGCTCGAGTGCCTTCAGGCTTATTCGCCGGGCCGGGTGCCCTCGATTCTTGACATCGGCCTCAACACGGTCGGAAGCCTCATGGGGGGATTGACCGCAGCAGGGCTCAGCCGCGGAAGCGAGCTGGGTCGGGGAGCGTGGTATGGCGTTGGGGTGGTGTTGTTCGTCACCGTCGGCACGATGCTCATGCTGGACCCGGATCTACTCGAACGCCCACTCGATCAAGAGAGAGCTTATGAACTACCTGCTCCCGAGAATCTACCTCCGGTAGTTTTTCCAGAGTTCAAGCTCGACCATCCAAGGCTGCCCGCACCTAGTATCGAGGATGTTGCCCGTCTCCGAAGTGAGAATCCGAGTTTTCTTGGCCGCCACCACGAGCGCTCGGAAGGA
>DATEAO010000112.1:0-2026 GCA_035288345.1 Candidatus Methylomirabilota bacterium
CGTGCGCGAGGCGCTCGAGCTCCTGGCCTATCAGCTCCGCGTGGACGATGTGGAGATCGTGTTGGATCTTGCCGACGACCTCCCTCCCTTGTGGGACGATGTCCATCAGCTCCACCAGGTCGTCGTGAATCTCGTCTCGAACGCGCACCAGGCGATGCGCCAGGTCTCCGGCCCCCCCCGACTGAGCCTGTCCACCCGCGGGGAGTCCCAGCGTGGATACGTTCACCTTGAGGTGGGGGACACCGGCCCGGGAATCCCGCCGGAGATCAGGGCCAGGATTTTCGAGCCGCTCTTCACCACCAAGCCGCTGGGGCAGGGGACGGGGCTGGGGCTCTCTCTGTGCCAGGGTATCGTCGAGAATCACGGCGGGCTGATCCGCGTGGAAAGCGAGCCGGGACGGGGGGCCACCTTCTTCGTTGAACTCCCGCTCGGCGTGCCTACCAACACCGAAACGCAGGCCGAGGAAGCCGCATCGTCTTCGATCCTGAGAGGTAAGGCGGTTCTTGTGGTCGATGATGAGCCCGAGATCACGAAACTGCTGGTGGACATCCTCTCGGCTCATGGCTGTCGCGTTGAGGCGGCGTCGAATGGGATGGAGGCGCTTCTCAGGGTCCAAGAACAGGCCTTTGACGTGATCCTGAGCGACCTGCGGATGCCTGAACTGGACGGGCCTGGCCTCTACCGAGCGATTGAACAGTACGACTCACGGTTACTCCGGCGGATTGTTTTTTTGACGGGGGACACGCTGGGACACGAGATCAGAGAGTTTCTGGAACAGACCGCCGCGCTGAGCGTGAGCAAGCCGTTCGACGTAGACGACGTCATTCGAGCCGTCAGCCGGGTTCTGACGATCACCGAGAGCACCTAGACTTGCAGAAGGCGAGAGACCTGAAGCCTTCCACGGCTCGCCGAGCACGGCCGTGAAGCGCTCCGGCTCGGTGCAGATCCGCTGCTCGATCAGCTCGCCCCCCTCCGCCAGGATACAGATCTGACTTTCCTTCTTGTGGACGTCGATGCCAATAGGGTCCATGGCTGGCCTTTCCTCTCCGCGGCGTTGACCGCGTCAGTACCCTGTGGGGCAGCGTATGCCACCACGTCAGCGGGAGGCCAGCCGCTTCATCCTATCTACGCTCCCCGCGTAGCGCTTCTCCCAGTGGCTATAGCCATCTGGATAGAGTAGTTTTCACTACTTACCGGATGGTAGCATCCTGACAAATTCGTGGCGAGGCGCGGGCTGATTGCGAAGAGGAATAATGTGAAACGGCTCAGGGTAGTCGTCTTTCACGTCTATCCGATTGTTCGGGCGGGGATGTGCGCGATGCTCGCCGCCCCCGATGTCAGCATCGTCGGGGAGGCGCCGACGAAAGACGCCCTTCTACGACTTCTCAGGGAAATGGCTCCGCAGGTGATGCTAATGAGCTCCCTCCCTCTCGCGGTGGACGAGTGCGTTGAGTTGATCAGTGCGGCCAAGACCCAGTCACCGACCACGGCGGTCATCATGATCACTGCCTCCGAACACACATCATTCCTATCGAGAGCCTTGCGAGCGGGATGCTCCGGCTACCTCGACCCTCGCTTGACGCGGAGTGAGCTGTTGAAGGCGCTCCGCTTGATTGCGCGCGGCGAGTGCGTTGTCGATCCGGAGCACCTGAAGCGGCTGCTCGGTGCGATCGCAGAGGAGCCGTCCCCGGGGAAAATGGAATCACGGAGGAGGCTCACGCTTGGTGAGCAGAACGTGCTCCGCCTAATTGTCGAGGGGCAGAGCAATCGGAAAATCGCCAGCAACCTCGGCTATAGCGTCGCGACGGTGAAGGCCTATGTTCGCCGAATCATCCAGAAGCTCGGTGTGTCCGATCGGACGCAGGCAGCCGTCAAGGCGATCCGGTCGGGTCTGATCACTTGATGGCGTTTCTAACACACTCGCTTCGCTTCTTGACGGTCGAGGACCCCGCAACCGACGCCGAGCTGAACGCACGCGAGTTGCGCCGGGCCGGGCTGGAGTTCGAGTGGCGGCGAGTCGAGGGTC
>DATEAO010000113.1:0-6701 GCA_035288345.1 Candidatus Methylomirabilota bacterium
CCATCATCCTCATGCTGGCCGTGTTCGGCGCCCTCATCGTCCTCGCCAAGGGTAGCGCGGTGGCGCCTTTCATCTACACCTTGTTCTGAGGCCTCGTCGCATGCGCATTCTGGGCATCTCGGCTTTCTACCACGACAGCGCAGCCGCGCTCGTTGAGGACGGGCGCATCGTGGCGGCAGCCCAGGAAGAACGCTTCACGCGAAAGAAGCACGACGCGGGCTTCCCCCGCCATGCGATCGAGTATTGCCTTCAAGCGTGCCGAGGCAGCCTCGCTGAGGTGGACCACATCGTCTTCTATGACAAGCCCTTCCTCAAGTTCGAGCGCCTCCTGGAGACGTACCTGGCCTTCGCTCCCCGCGGGTTCACTTCCTTCTCCATGGCCATTCCGCTGTGGCTCAGGGAGAAGCTGTTCCAGAAGTCCTTGCTGAAGAAGCAGCTCAAGGCCTACGCCCCCTCCTACGACTGGGAGGGGCGTCTCCTCTTTGCCGAGCACCATCAGAGCCACGCCGCCAGCGCCTTCTTCGCCTCCCCTTTCCAGGAGGCGGTGGTCCTGACGATGGACGGGGTGGGCGAGTGGGCGACAACCTCCGCCAGCTTCGGGACGGGCAACCACCTGGAGATGCGGAAGGAGATCCACTTTCCACACTCGCTGGGCCTGCTCTACTCGGCGTTCACGTACTACACCGGGTTCAAGGTCAACTCGGGCGAATATAAGGTGATGGGCCTGGCCCCCTACGGGGAACCGAAGTACGCGCAGCGGATCTTTGATCATCTGATCGATCTCAAGGAGGACGGATCCTTCCGGCTGAACCTGTCGTACTTCGACTACTGTACGGGCTTACGGATGACGAACCACCGCTTCGACGAGCTGTTCGGGGAGCCGCCGCGCCAGCCCGACGAACTCCTCACCCAACGCCATCTGGATCTCGCGGCTTCGATCCAGATGGTCACCGAGGAAGTGGTGCTGCGTCTGACCCGCGCCCTCGCCGCGGAGACCGGCGCCGAGAACCTGTGCCTTGCCGGTGGTGTCGCGCTCAACTGCGTGGCCAACGGCAAGGTCCTGAGGGACGGCCGCTTCAAGCGCGTGTGGACCCAGCCGGCGGCTGGCGACGCCGGTGGAGCCCTTGGCGCGGCCCTCTGTGCCTATCACGTATTCCGGAACCAGCCCCGGAAACCCGCCGAGCCCCTGGATGCCATGCAAGGCGCCTACCTCGGACCGTCGTTCAGCCAGGCCGAGGTGGAGGCCCGTCTGACCAAGCTCGGAGCCCGGTTCTCCACCCTGAGCGATGACCAACTGATTGAAACTACCGTGGAGGCCCTCGCGGAAGGCAAGGCGGTCGGCTGGTTCCAGGGGCGGATGGAGTTCGGTCCGCGCGCCCTCGGAGCCCGCTCGATCCTCGGGGATGCGCGATCGCCCACGATGCAGTCCGTGCTGAACCTGAAGGTGAAGTACCGCGAGTCCTTCCGGCCGTTCGCGCCGTCCGTGCTTCGTGAAGACGTCGCCGGCTGGTTCGATCTCGACTCCGACAGCCCCTACATGCTTCTCGTGGCAGACGTGGCCAAGCAGCATCGGCGCGAGATGACGCCGGCCGAGCAGGCTCTGTTCGGCATCGAGAAGCTCAACGTGCCGCGCTCGTCCATCCCGGCCGTCACCCACGTGGACTATTCGGCGCGTATCCAGACCGTTCACCGGGAAACGAACCCCCGCTACCATGCGCTCCTCTCGGCTTTCAAGAAACGCACGAGCTGCCCAGTCCTTGTCAACACGAGCTTCAACGTCCGCGGCGAACCCATCGTGTGCACGCCGGAGGACGCGTTTCGCTGTTTCATGGGGACCGACATTGAGGTACTCGTCGCGGAGAATTGCATCCTGAAGAAAGAGGACCAGGATCCCCGGCTGCGGCTGGACTACAAGGCTGCGTTCACCCCAGATTAGCCGACCCCTGCCCCGCCGGGTCTCCGGACAAGCCCAGATCCTCAGTCGTTCGTCGGTAGACTGGAGCCCAGTCCGTGAGTCCTGCGTTCGCGTCAGTCCGCAAGAATCGTGTGATTTCTGCTGCTACGACGTCGTTTCCCTTCTTATTGAGATGAAGGTAGTCGCGGTAGAGCCCCTTCCCACCGGCGGCATGAAGGCTCTCCGTCAAGTCGAGGCAAGCCACGGCAAGGGCGGCGCAGATCCCCCCGATCCGGCGCTGTGGATACAAGACATGATCCAGGTCGAGCGCGCGGTAGGCGTCGTCGACTTGCTCAACGACCGGGAATACCACGATCGCCAGCGTGCGGCCGTGCCGCGCTAACAGGTCCCGCATCTCTCTCAGCAGGGGTGTGGTCGTGTCCCACCCGTACGGAGTCCAGGCCAGATAGAAGTCGTCGCTCCGCTCGAAGCGGAAGAACGGATATCCAGTGAGCTCCCGTAGACCTCGGCGCCCTTCGAAGACCACTCGGTGCGCCAGGTAGCTTCGCGCGAATAGCCTACCGGGAAAGGTGCGGGTATCGAATCGGTGGAGCAGGATGCTCGGCTCCCTGTCGAGCATCCGGCCTGCGGTGGGCTTGTGCAGGTACGGATAGTAGAGATCGTTGAAGACGAAACCAAGCACGACCAGGTCCGGTTGCATATCCAGCCCGTAGAGCTTCAGAAACTCCAGCTCCTGATAAGTCGTATAGCCGGGAATGCCAGCGTTGATGACCTCGACACGGGCCGCTGGACGGCGAAGGGCCTGATTCAGGCTGGTCTCAATGACCTCAGTGTAGAGCTTCCCGCTACTGGTGTCTCCGGACCATATGAGAGAATCTCCGAGAAACAGGATTCGGAAGTCCTGAGGGTCCTTTGCATCGACCTCGCGGTTACGAAGACCCAGGCTGTTCCTGCCGTCCTTCGCCGAGAACCGCCAGCGAAGGGTGGCATCCTTTGGCGTCAGGTATGGCGGGACGACCATCGGCGTCTCGAAGGGCCACGCTTCCACCTGGTACCTGATGACTACCTCGGCGCCCAGGAAAGAAAGCGAAAGAGCCGCTATGGTAAGAAAGGCGAGTACGGCTTTCAGGGCCTTGGCGTCACGTTGGAGTTATCCGCAAAGTTCGGGATGAGAGAAAAAGGCGACGTGCCCCTCCGGGAATGTTGTGAAGTCAACCCCAAGCCTCCCGTATCAGCCGGGAAGAAAAATGCGCCACCGATGCTGGAGCATATCACGACGAAGGATGAGACGGGGGCCGTGGCACAGTGCGACGGATGAATCCTTCAACGGGAAGTTCCGCGACGAGTATCTCAGCCTGCAGTAGTTTCGGAACCGGATCGAAGCGACAGTGGGCATCGACCAGCGGCGGCGGCACTACAACGAGGTCCGCCCGCATTCGAGCCTGGGCTATCGGACGCCGGCGGAGTTCAAAGCGAGCTGTCTCACAGAGCGCCTAGTGGACGCCGTTCTCCAGTAATTCTTGGTCCGAAGAAACCAGGCAGGTCATCATCGACCAGAGGGAGAACCGCGAGGACTTACGCTTCATCCTATCTATGCGCCCGGTGCGATTGGGAGGGCCCTCGAGAACTTGAAGCTCAAGGAAACTGAGAAGAAGTTTCCGCGGCGATTCGCCTGAGCGCCTCTGATGTGCGGTTGCGCCAGAACTTGACTCTTAGCCAGGCGCTGCGTGAAAATAAGATCGTGACTGTTGAAGTACATGAGGCAGGGCGGCATCCGGCTGGTCTGGTTGCATGCTGCTTTAGCCAGGAGGAAAGGATGAAATCATCCGGAACGTTCAGGGAGACCGTCGTCAAGTGCATTCGGGCGGCGGTATCGACACCACCGAACACCTGGTACCGGCAGTGGCGGCGACGCAACAAGGGACTTCCTGGCACGCACGCGGGATACCTGGAGCAGCCGGCTGAATTCAGCGGGAGAGAGCTCATCGTGGGCGGTATGGAAATCATGCAGGAGTGGGAACGCCCACTAATGCGCGCCCTTGCCCAGGAAGCGGCGCAAAATCAGGGACATGTTCTGGAAGTTGGCTTCGGGATGGGAATTTCCGCAAGCTATCTCATTCAGAGCGGCTGCTCGCAATACAGTGTGATCGAACCTCATGGCGATGTTCTGAAAATGGCGCGTGAGTGGGCCGACAAGCAGTCAGTGCCGGTGCAGATCATTGAAGGTTTCTGGCAGGACGTCATCGACGGTCTCGGCCTATTTGACGGGATCCTTTTCGACACGTATCAGGTCTTGTCCGAAGACTATCAGGACAAAGTCTATGTTCCGTTCATTCCCAAGGCAGCCGCACACCTGCGGCCCGGCGGCGTCTTCACATTCTTCTCGGGGACGTCGGGCAAGCTCCCGGCGGACCATGTGGCCTTGCTCGAGGCGAATTTTGCGGATTGTCGGTTCTACGAGGTTACAGGTCTCACTCCACCTAAGGACTGCCAGTACTACCGAGACTCCACGATGCTGGTCCCCGTCTGCAAGAAGTGAGGTACGTCAGAAAGGTTCGGAGGAACCCCTTTGCACTGCCAGCGGGTGCACGGTGGCCGTACTGGCGAAGAGGCGCCCCGATCAGTGCACGGCGACCGGCTGACCGGACTTCAGCACCTGGGAGTTTGTCGGACTTGGGTCGGACAAGCCCCTAATGCAAAAACGCCCGCACGAAAACGGGAGAAAGAGGCAGTGACAGGACCCGCCAAGCAGTGCCCAGCGGTCCGTGAGTTCGCAAAGGGGTAGCAACCTTATCAATTCCTATCCCGATCATAGCGATCGCTTCCGACGAACGAAACGCAAGGGCCTTGAGCGCGCCGGCAATGAGATTTCGAGGATAGTGCCAACGTTGCTCCACCCTGACTTCTCGCTGACGCGGATCGATGAAGTGTTTGTCCACCAAATCCGACTGTACAGTCGGGAGAAACCCTTGGCCCTCATTTGATCAGCACTGTGTTTCTTGATTTGCGTCGCAATTCCTTTTCCCCGCTCGGAGGCGGCGCTTACGAGATGCATGGAAGCGGCCTCGTGAGATTCCAGCGGCCAAAAGCTTTGTTGTTGGTATCGTTCGCCGAACCAAAACCATTGGGCGCACACGAGAACGCCATCCTCGCGGAAGATTCCGAATGCGTGCGAGCCGGGACCGCCGTACCAATCGCACTCCCGAAGTTCTGGAAAAGGACATGCGCTCAAATCACCAGGGGATAGTTCCGCAAAGCGATACCCGCTCGGCAGCGGTGCCTCGTCCGTTGCGGTCGTACTCTTGAGCGAAATCGCGAAGATTCTGAAGCAGGAGTACTTAATACCGACCCGCTTAGCCAGTCCGAGAATGCCCCGAACCAAAGGGGAACGGCTTCGGTCGTACGATACCATTTTCAAGTCATGCCCGCTCAGCCGGGCCGCGCTAATGTTGCCACTTCGATCGCTCAACGGCTTCGATAGTCCGAATATGGTGACTGGGCAGCGTCTTCACGAGAGTTCGACGACTCCGGATATGGCGCGAGCGTCACGGCCGCATCTCCGCCATGATCGCGCCTAGGATCTCCCCCCCCACTTCACCCTCGGGGGCCGGATCCCATGTTACGTTACCTTCGATCAGGACCGCCCCTTCCGCGGTTACAGCAACATCCCAGCCGATAGTCCGAAGCGGCAGAAATGCCAACGCCGCGCTCTCTACCAACCGGCACGCGTGGTCCCAAAAGGGAATAGAGAACCCTCGAAAGGGAATACCGGTCCTCGGGTGCCGGTCTATGAGCACCCGTCCCATCCCGTCGCGTCCCGCCTGAAAGACATTTGCCAATTTACCCTTTGCCAGAGGGATGTCGGCGATCATATTCCCGCGGCGTCCATCCCCGTAGTTGTCGGTCAGCGAATCCTCTCCGATGATTTTGAGTTGACAGCATCCAATAAATGGCTTGCCGTCGCGCGAGACATAGGTCACCATCCGGATCGTCTGCAGATTGCCGGTGCCGCTTAGCCGTTCAAGCTCCGGATGACTGCGAAGCCGTTCCTGGACGACAAAAGTAGTATAGCTGTGAGTTGTGGCGAGGCGATCACAAATCTCCTGGACGCTGAGCTGGGCGCCGTCAGTATCAACAAAATACCCATTGCTGCGTCGCAGGGCAACAACACCCCGACCATACACGCCGAGCGCCGGCTTGACGATGAGTTCAGCAACATCCGCATGCTTGAGCACATGCTCCGCGCTCCGCAATAACTGCATTTTCAAGGCGGCCGGCGAATCGGATCCGGCGACGCCAATGCAGCCGAAAAAGTGCGGGATGGTCAGTCCCGAACCCGCACAGTATCGATAGAAAACGTTCTTGTCCTCGGTAAGTATCCAATACGCTTTCGGATTAAGCCGACTTTGAAGATCAAACTGACGCTGCTTGCCGAGATTCCGGTCGAGCCATTCGCTGGTCACTCGAGGAGCTAGAAGGTCGGAATAGAAAATCTCTCGTATGGAGTACTTCCGACGCACATACAATTCGGCGAAACGAATGAGCAGCTGCCGATAGCTCGCTTCGTGGAGGTTTCTCGCGCGTTGGATACCCCGGAGCACCTCAGCCCCTCGTGCCGAGGCGTGACGAAAGAAGCCAATTATGGGACTCATCTATTACCTGCTGTCAGTTAAGTTTCGACCATGTTCTAAGCTCGTGGGCAGTCCGTTCGGCCTGGAGGATTCCGTGTACTGCGAGATCGATCTCCATTCCATCCCGCGCCCTGTCGCACCCTGATCTACGCCGG
>DATEAO010000114.1:0-18221 GCA_035288345.1 Candidatus Methylomirabilota bacterium
ATGATTGGGCATGAGGCAATACGCCAGTACGCGCATCCCCACGCGTTCTTGCACCGCGGCCAGGACGCGTTCAAAGGCGTGGTAGTCCTCATCCTTTTTAAAGATGGGCTGGCGCGCGTTGGCGCGATTGAGCACATGATACACCAGCCCGCCGGGGGCGGTGCGGTGCGGCCGTCCCATGACCCACTCAGGTTCGCCGGCGTGCGGCGGCTTGTCAATTAATGGTTCCTGACACCTTTATTATCCTTTATTATCACCTTTATTATCCCGAATACGCCGTATAACTCGTGCTCTTCCTAAGACATCCAGTATAATAACAATCGTATGGGCATTTTCGCAGTCGATGTGCGCGTTGCAAAGCCGGGAAGACGGCCACGGTGGAAAACATTTCGTCGCGTCATGGTTGACACAGGCGCTGAGATGACGTGGCTGTCCGAAGCCGAGCTTCGGGCCATAGGCGTGGAGGTTTTCAAGCGAGACCAGCTCTTCGTCATGGCCAACGGCCAGTACGTCACGCGACATGTCGGAGTGGCGATTATCGAGTGCGGCGAGTTCAAGACCGTGGATGAGGTTGTGTTCGCCCAGCCCGGCGACCTTTCCCTGTTAGGCGCGAGGACTCTCGAAGGGTTTAACGCCCTGGTTGACTCCAAAAAGAAGAAGCTCGTCGCGGCAGGCCCGATCCCTGCCGCCTGAGTGATGAACTGAATTGTTGCCCGACGCCTCAGTGCTCTTGGGCCTTCCCTCATCTGATGCGCTGGATCTTTTCGTTCTTCCGGTCACCTTCCGCCCACGCCCTAGAGATGACGGCACCCAACCAATAGCTTGCCCTTCGACGGCCCAGTTCGGTCTCACCGGATACCATCCTGAGCAGGAGCCGTTTTCCGATATGCCTTACATCATGCGCGAGAAACAGGCTCCGCGAGAGCCGAAAGGCCCGGGCGTGCCTGGCCAGGCCGAGCCAGCTTGCGATGGACTGCCCCCGGGGTCCGGGGTCACGTGGTCCGGCGTGGTCCGGGGTCAGGTCTTGCACTGACACATTCTTACTTCTGTCCACGTTCCAACGCGCGTAACTTCCGGCTCACCGTCGCATAGTGGACCCCTAAGTGGTCCGCGATCTCCCGCAAGCGATACCCGTGCTCTCGATAGGCTGGGACGATCGCCTTTTCCCCTCGCTGGTTCAAGAGTTCTTTGAGCGAGGGTTTCACGGCCTGCCATTGGACCCGCGGGACTTCGGGCATTTTCTCTGCGGCCGACGAGAGTCGTGCAATATATTCGTCACTACCCAAGTAAATCTGGCCTCGCAGGTGCTGCCAGGGCTGACTCTTCAACCCCGCTCGCACAAAGTTCCGGTAGTGGGCTTGGGCTTGGGTGCGCTGCCGGCCGAATTGGCGGAGCACCCAGTCTACCGTGAGAAACTCGGGAACCGGCGCTAACCCCGCCGTCGCCTTGTAACTACTCCATTCCCAGCGGTCGACTCGCACCTCGGCTTTCACCCGTAGCGGATTGAGCACAACGTAGCGGCACAACTCTAAGAGGTGTGCCTGCTTCTCCACGAGAATCGCTGTATAGCGCCCCTGAAACAGATGGCCCACCCGGCGATGGCGGCGATTGAAGGCCTGAGTGTAGACCCCATTGAGCTAGCGCATGCCGATCGCAAGGGTCGGCTTCGGGGTTTCGATGAGCAAGTGGTAGTGATTCTCCATGAGGCAATACGCGTGACAGCGCCACCCAAAGCGCGCGATCACATGCGCCAGGGTGTCGAGAAATGTCTGGCGATCGGTGTCGTCCTGATAAATCCGCTGGCGCGCATTGCCGCGAGAGGTTAGATGATAGACAGCGCCAGGGAACTGTAGTCGGAGGGGCCGGGACATGGGCCGATTCTACCAGGGAGCCTGTTGGATTGCAAGACCTGACCCCAAGTGGGATGTGACCCCAAGTGGGATGGCGGGCCGTGGACAGCGGCACCCAATCAGCCACCCACTCCCAGAGGTTCCCCAACATGTCACGCGCGCCGACGTCAGAGGCGCAGCCTGGCGCGCTGCCTGTGTCCGCCACAACCCCGCTACTCACATTACAGGGCGCACCATCCGGCGTCCCCAGGGCCGCGGCCTGCCACTCGGCGTTACTCGGCAGCCGCTTCCCTGAGTTCCGAGCTGCCGCCGCAGCCTGAAACCAGGTGAGGAACGCCGACGGCGTCACCCCAGGAATCGACACGGCGTAAAAGTCCACGCAGCCGTTCCCGCTGTCCGGGCAGCCCGCGCCGTAGTCGTCGCTCGACACCCCGCGCTGGACCGCACCCGCCACCAGCAGACCGGCCTCGGTGGCCGTGCCCAGCTTGATCTTCAAGACAAGCAGCGCTTTTTTGAATGGCGGCGACACCAAGCTCAGGTCCCACACGCTCGCCTCAAACTTGTCGATGCAGCCGGTCCCCGACCGCACCGACGCTCCGTCGCTCAGGAGGTGATTCACATCCTTAGTAAGGCGACCGAGCAGGCTACCCCTCTTTCTATTCTGGATCTGCAAAGGCTCGGGAAGGAAGTCTGGCGGGGAGTGGATGGTGGGCGCCACGTCGCTGAGGAACGGCGCGCTTGGGACTGATCGATGATCTACGTCCCGGACCAGTTTGCCTCGACACCCCAATTTTTATTTACTTCATCGAGGAAGACCCGCGTTTCCCCTTCTAACCAGGAGCCGAGGATTACGGCTGATTGATTTGGAGCGACCTTTACTTCGAATTGCTGCGCAGCTCAGGGCCAAGCTAAGCTTAAAGCCGCCAGACGCGATCCAGATGGCCGCTGCCCTGGTTGCCGGGTGTTCAGCCTTTTTGACCAATGACCGGAATATCCCCTCTACACAAGGACTGCGGATTCTCCAGCTGAGCGATTACTTCTGACGCGACAGAGACCCTCTTCGTTTGAAGTTTGCTAGGCTACTGCCCATTAAGCGCTCTTGCGCTTTTTCAGCTCTTCGATGAGCTGCGGGACGACTTTGAAGACGTCGCCGACCACGCCGAGGTCGGCCGTCTGGAAGATGGGGGCTTCGGGGTCGGTGTTGATTGCCACGATTGTCTTGGAGCCCTTCATCCCGGCCAAATGCTGGATCGCGCCTGAGATGCCGCAGGCGATGTAGAGCTCAGGCTTCACTGTTTTCCCTGTTTGCCCGATCTGGAGCGCAAAGGGGACCCACGCCGCATCCACGACGGCGCGCGTCGCACCCACTGCGCCGCCGAGGAGCCCGGCCAGATCCTGGAGCATCCTGAAATGCTCCGGCGCTTTGAGCCCTCGCCCGCCTGAGACGATCACCCTGGCGTCCTCGAGCTGAGGCCCTTCCTGCTTCACCGCCACGCGCTCGACTACGTGGACCTTTTGAAGCGCCGCGTTTTGAGGCGCTTGAACCTCTTCCACCACCGCGTTCTTCTCGTTCTGCTTGATGTCGAACGCCTTCGGTCTGACCAGCAAGATTTTTGTGCCTTGGCCCACGAGCGTGCTCGTGTTCTGATAGCTCCCGCCCAGCGCGGGGATTGTGGCTTCGACCGAGCCGTCGTTCAACGCGAAGTCGCCCACGTCCGTGATCGCGCCGCAGTCGAGCTTGGCGGAAAGGGCCGCGGCGACATCGCGCCCCCCGTAGCTTGATGCGAAGAGCACGACTTTCGGTTGGTGCTTCCCCATGAGCGCGGCAATCGTCTCGACTGCCGGAAGCGTCAGATAGTCCTTGAACACGGGATCGGAGGAGCGGTAGACCTTGCTCGCCCCGTGCAGCGAAAGCGTTTTGACCGCGTCATCAGGCGCAGGGCCGAGCAGAATAACCTCTGCGCGATCTACGTCGGCAGCTTTCGAGAGCATTTCGAGCGTCGAGCGCGAGATCTTCCCGTCAAGCACTTCAGCGTACACCCAAATCATCTCAGCCATTGCTATTCCTTCGGGGTCCGGGGTCAGGGGCTAAGGGCTGGCAAGGTGAAATCCTCCCGGACCCCGGACCCCTAGCCCCGGACCCCATCTTTTAAATCAGCTTCAGGCTCGCCAGAAAGTCGGCGATCTGCTTTCCGGCTTCGCCTTCGTCCTTGACAATCTTGCCCCCCTGACGGGCGGGCGGCCGTCCAACAGTAAGCACTCTTTCTCTAGCGCCAGATTCGCCAACCTGATCAGGACCAACCCCGAGATCGGCCGCGGTCAGCTTCTTGATCTCTTTCTTTTTGGCCCCCATGATTCCTTTGAGAGTGGGGTACCGAGGTTCGTTAATGCCGGTGGTCACGGTGACCAGCGCGGGCAGTTCGGACTCCACCACATCATACCCGCCCTCGCTCTGCCGCTTAATCGTGACCTTCTTCCCTTCCACGGTGAGTGACGTAGCAAAGGTCAAAGGGACGATGCCGAGCAGTTGGGCGAGCTGTCCCGGAACCAGCCCGGTGTAGCTGTCGCTGGACTCCGTCGCGCAGAGAATGAGATCAAATGGCTCTTTCCTGATCGCAGCCGCCAGAGCCTTCGCGGTGCCCAAGGCGTCGGAGCCAGCCAGTGCTGGATCGCAGAGATGGACCGCTGACGTCGCGCCGATTGCCAACGCATTCCGGATCCCGATCGTGGCGTCTTCCCCTCCCATCGTGACAACCGTCACACTCCCGCCCAGCTTTTCCGTGAGGCGCAACGCTTCCTCAAGCGCGCACGCAGCCTGCGGGTCCAGCTCCTGGGTCACGTCCTTGCGGACCATCCGCTTCGTGCTCGGGTCGATCTGAATCGTCACCGAGCTGGCCGGGACCACCTTGGCACAAACGATAATGTTCACTCCAGCTCCACCTCGCGTGTGGACAATTAAAAGGCGTTCCTGCTGTCGGAGCGCCTTTTCACGCCAGACAAAAACCGCTATGAGCAGCTCATCGGGCCTCCGTCGGTTCGCCAAGCCACTCAGAAACATTCCCTTCCAATATCACGTCCAGGATTTCCTTGGAGTCTCGGATCGCTTGATCCACAAGCTTGGGATCGTCATTGACGTGAGGCATCGCCCGGTTGATCGCGGCATGGAGCGCTTGCACCATTTGCTTCAGATGCTGATCGATCGCTTCAGTGTGTGGCACCTGTGGCATATCGTTAGAAGAAGAGGCGGCCCTTGGTTGGATCAGGCACCTCCAGGCCCATCGCCTCGATGAGCCGGTTCACCTCTCGAGTATACTCCGCCCGCGCTTGGGCGTTGGTGCGGCGCTTAATTCCCCAGGCGCAGTAGCGCTCGGAACGCCTCGAGTTGGAATTGCCAAACATGTCCAGGGCCTTCGGATACCAGGCGTTGAGCGCTTTCTGAATGCGCTCTTTCGCTTCACCACCTTTGGCGGCGAACTCTGCCGTCTTGTTCGTTCCGTAATCGATGTGGCCTGCTTCCTCCACCAGGATGTCTGGAAGAATCCGATCCAACGGCGCGTAGCTACAGCCGATGAACTCCTCAAGCTGATACCGACCTATTCGATCGATCAGAAACCCGAAGATCGCAAAGTCCTCCCAGGTTGTGATCTCACCCCGAAAGGCATCGACGTAGCGTTCTCGGTTGGGACGGCTCAGGAGGAACGAAACATCCTGCCCGATCTCCCCGGCCAAGCGAGCGATTTTGCGGTAGTGGTCGGCCTCCTCCGCCGCAGTGCGGGCGACGATGAGCTGATCAAGCTTGGTTGGGGCCGCCGGCAGCATATGCTCCACATAGAGATGCGGGCCCCCGATCTCGCAGTCAGCCTGAATGGCGAGAATCCGCCTGAGCAGCTCCTGATACTCAGGATCCACCTTCTCGAAATCTTCGCGCTCGATCTTGTCAGTAGACATGGAGCCCTGCCGACAATGCCAGGATATCGTGACCCAACGAGCCAATCAAAGTCAACAGCTTTCCATGTTTTTTTGCTCAGTTCACACTGTGCCGTTCCATGATGCAAACGCTCTAGCAGGCGCTGAAAACTCGTGATGAATCCAGCGCTGCGACTAATTCTGGTTCGAGGGGGGTTGTGCCCCCGCAAGCATGTTGAAAGGGGGCCGTGCCCCCTTCGCGTGAACTAGTAACTCAATATTTTGTGCGCGCCGGCGAGGGCTCCTTGACTTCAACGCTAAGCTCGCTTAGAATTTGACTTTCCGAGGAATTTCCCTGTTCACAGGCAGAGTATGTTCGAGAATCTGAGCTCGCGACTTCAGGAAATCTTTGATCGGCTCCGCGGCTATGGGAGGCTGACCGAGGCCAACATCGAGGAAGCGCTCCGCGAGGTGCGGGTCGCGCTGCTCGAAGCTGACGTCAACTTTCGTGTCGCCAAGTCGCTGATCGAGCGAATCCGAGAGAAAGCGGTCGGCCACGAGGTGCTGGCCAGTCTCACTCCCGGGCAGCAGGTCGTCAAGATCGTCCACGATGAGCTGGCCGCCCTGCTCGGGGGGAGCCAGCACAAGCTTTCCATGGCGTCTCACCCGCCCACCGTGGTGATGCTCATGGGGCTTCAGGGATCGGGGAAGACGACCACCGCGGCCAAGCTGGCGCGTTATTTCCAACACCAGGGATCGCATCCGATCCTGGCTGCTGCGGATATCTACCGGCCCGCGGCTATCGACCAGCTCGAAACGCTCGGCCGTCAGCTCAGGATCCCGACAGTCAGACGCGACGGGGCCACTCCGCTCGGCATCTGCCAGGCTGCCCGGGATGAAGCGGCAGAGAAGGGGTTCACCCCGCTGATCATTGACACGGCTGGACGGCTTCACATCGACGAGGCGATGCTCGAAGAGCTTCGCCAGCTCAAGCGCGAGCTGAAGCCGCATCATGTGCTGCTCGTGGTGGACGCCATGACCGGGCAGGACGCGGTCAACATGGCCGAGAAGTTCCACGGTGCAGTCGGTGTGGATGGGATGATCCTCACCAAACTGGATGGTGATGCACGGGGCGGGGCATCGCTCTCCATCCGCGCGGTCACCGGGCTTCCTATTGTCTTTATCGGGACCGGCGAGAAGGTCGACGCGCTGGAGCCATTTCACCCGGACCGAATGGCCTCGCGCATCCTCGGGATGGGAGATGTGCTCTCACTCGTCGAAAAAGCCCAGGCCACCGTCGATCAGGGCAAGGCCCAGGAACTCGCGCGAAAGATCCAAGAGGAGTCGTTCACGCTTGAAGATTTCGCCGAGCAGCTCCGCCAGGTGCGCTCCATGGGGCCGTTGGACCAGCTTATGGAGATGGTGCCATTCTTCAAGGGCGCCGCGGTCAAAGGCGACCTCCAGAGCGAGACGAAGGATCTCGGGAAGTACGAGGCGATTATCAGCTCCATGACCCCGGACGAGCGCGCGACGCCGCAGATCATCAACGGGAGTCGTCGGAGCCGCATCGCTCGCGGAAGCGGCACCTCGGTGCAGGATGTGAATCGTTTGTTGAAGCAGTACGCCCAGCTCAAAAAGCTGATGAAAGGGCTCAAGCAGATGGGAGGGCGCCGGGCCGGTCTGGCCCGCGCCCTCCCCTTCCTCCGATAATCTGCGCGCAAACAGTAGACCAGAGTGAGCGCGGGCGTGGCGAAAGCCCGGGTGCCCGCGCTGTAAGGGAGGTGATGGAATGCCTGTACGCATCAGGCTCAAGCGAACCGGTACCAACAGACGGGCGACCTATCGGGTCGTCGTGACCGACTCCCGGTCTCCTCGAGACGGGCGGTTCATCGAAGAGATCGGCTATTACAACCCTCTGACAGAGCCGCCGCAGCTCAAGATCGACCGGGAGAAAGCGACCGAGTGGATGAAGAAGGGTGCCCAACCGTCAGACACCGTTCGGCATCTCTTGCGGAGAGCGGAGGGAAGCGGGACCTGAACCGCGCGATCACGTCCAGGTTGCGGGGGGATGAGCCATGTTGAAAGAGCTGGTTGAGTACATAGCCAAAGCGTTGGTAGATGAACCGGACCAGGTGAGCGTGACAGAGGTGGAGGGGGAGCGCATTACGATCATCGAGCTCAGGGTGGCGCAAACTGACCTGGGCAAGGTGATCGGCAAACAGGGGCGGACGGCGCGTTCGATCCGCACCATATTGAACGCCACGGCAACAAAGCTGCGCAAGCGCGCCGTGCTCGAGATTCTGGAGTGACGGCGGGGTTTGTGGCAATCGGCCGAGTGGTCAAGGCACAGGGGCTGGGCGGCGAGGTGAAGCTGCTGCCGCTCACCGACAACCTTGACCGTTTTCACACGCTGGACGGTTGCTACGTGCTCTCGCCCGACTCGGACACTGGAGAGTTCAGGCGCATCGAGGCGGTCCGGCTTCAGGGGGGCATGCCGATCATCAAGCTGGAAGGGAGTGATGAGATCGAAGCGGCCTCCCAGTTGGTCGGCCGACTCCTCGCTGTGAGAGAAAACTCGGTCGCGCCGCTCGGAGAAGGCAGTTTCTACACCTGGCAGGTGGTAGGATGTCAGGTGGTGACCGAGGACGGGACCGAGGTTGGGATGCTCCGCGATATTGAATATGGGAACGGCCAGGACCTCTGGGTGGTGCGGCACGGGGAGCGCGAGCACCTGGTTCCCGCTGTCGCCGAGATCATCGTGAGCGTGGATCTTGATGCGAAAAAGATCGTGATCAGGCCACCTGAAGGATTGCTGGATCTTTGAAGAGAATGAGGCTCGAGCCATGAAGATTGACGTTGTCACACTCTTTCCGGGGATCGTCGAGAGTCCGATCCGCGAGAGCATCCTGGGGCGCGCCCAGGCTAAGGGGAGCGTGACGATCAACGTGGTCAACCTGAGAGACTACGCCGAAGGGCGCCATCGGGTGGCCGACGATACGCCGTTCGGGGGCGGCGGTGGGATGATCCTGAAGCCCGAGCCGCTCGTCAGCGCCGTTGAAGGGCTGAGGAGCGCGCATTCGAGAGTGGTCCTCCTCGATCCTCAGGGCGCCCCATTCACTCAAGCGGAGGCCCGGCGGCTTGCGCGGGAGGAACATTTGATCCTCCTCTGCGGCCGCTACGAGGGAGTGGATGAGCGGGTCCGCGAGCTGGTCGTGGATGAGGAGATCTCCATCGGGGACTATGTCCTCACAGGCGGCGAGCTGCCAGCGCTGGTCGTGATCGACGCGACCGTGCGATTGATCCCGGGTGTACTCGGGAACGAGAGCGCTTCGGCGAACGACTCGTTTCATGACGGGCTGCTCGAAGGGCCGCAGTACACCAGGCCCGAGGAGTTTCGCGGAAAGCGGGTACCCGAGGTTCTGCTCTCGGGCAACCACCAGAAGATCAGGGAGTGGCGACGGCGGGCGATGCTCTGGCGCACTTTCACGCGACGGCGTGAGCTGCTGGACACCGCTGATCTGACACCGGAAGAACAGAAACTCGTCGAAGGCTTCCGTCGGGGCGTGGTCCCGCCGGACCTCGACGACAGCTCATAACATGCGCCGCCTCGAGATGCGAGCATCACACTCGGGATCCGGGGTTCGGGATTCGCATTCCATATCCCAATCCCGATTCCCGAAGGCCAGTGAGGCAAAGTGTATCGGCGTGGCGCTGGAGGACCAAGGCAATGGATGCCATCGGTGTGGTTGAAGCAGGGGTCATCAAAAAAGACCGGGATAATTTTCGCCCGGGTGATACCGTGCGAGTGCACGTGAAGGTTGTCGAAGGAGAGAAAGAGCGGACCCAGGTCTTCGAGGGCGTCGTCATCCGCAAGCGGGGTGAGGGCGCGCGCGCGTCGTTTACAGTGCGCCGGATCTCCTACGGTGTCGGGGTGGAGCGCACCTTTCCGCTTCACTCGCCACGCGTTGAAAAGATCCAGGTCATGCGGCACGGGGACGTGAGGCGGGCCAAGCTCTACTACCTGAGAAAGCTCACAGGCAAGGCCGCCCGGCTCAAAGAGAAGCGCGACATCCTCCCCACGACCTAGATCCCCTCGTCTTTTTCCTCTCCCTGGTGGGGAGAGGCAGGGCGAGTGGCAAAGGAGCGTGATTGTTGGCCCGGGCTCAAGGGGCGACTTACCGCTTCGAGAAAAAAGCCTGGCGTGCCGGCCATACTTGTGTCGCCGGCGTTGACGAAGTGGGGCGTGGCCCCCTTGCCGGCCCGGTTGTCGCTGCTGCCGTTATTCTCCCTGCCAATCGAAGAATCAGGGGGCTCAAAGACTCAAAGCTCCTCACTCCCGCCCAGAGAGAAACACTCTTTCCAGTCATTCAAGACGCTGCTGAGGCCGTCGGCGTCGGGATCATCGAAGCTCCGATGATCGACCGGATCAACATCCTGGAGGCAACCCGTCGCGCGATGCTGGAAGCGCTCTCCAAGCTCTCCGTCCCTCCTGACCTCGTCCTGATCGATGCGATTCGTCTTCCTACGCTCACAATCGAGCAGCAGCCCATCATCAAGGGCGATCGCCTCTCTGCCACGATCGCGGCTGCCTCCATCATCGCGAAGGTGACACGCGACCGACTAATGCTTGAGTACGATCAGGTTTACCCCGAATATGGTTTCGCCCGCCACAAAGGATACGCGACCGAGGAGCATCTCCAAGCCATCGACCGCTTCGGTCCCTGCCCGATCCATCGCCGGACATTCCACGGTGTCTGGATTCAACGCGAGCTGTTTTCGGGGCCCGGGGTCAGGGGCTCGGGGTCCGCATTTTTCACTCCGAACTTCGAGCCCAGGACCCCAGGCCCCGGACCCCGAGTGTGAGATGCGAGCCCCGGACCCCAGGCCCCGGACCCCGAGGAAGGTATTGGGCGCAGAGGGCGAGGCGGTGGCCGCGCGCTATCTCAAGAAGCAGGGGTTGAAGGTCATCGAGCAGAACTACCGCTCAAGACTCGGCGAGATCGACGTTGTCGCCCGTGACGGCTCTCGCTGGGTCTTCGTGGAAGTCAAAACGAGAATCGAAGGCGACGGCGACCCGCCCCAATCAGCCGTGACCCTCCGCAAGCAGCGACGTCTTGCTCGCCTCGCCCAGGAGTACATACTCAGGCGGCGGCTCGGTGAGGTCCCATGCCGCTTCGATGTCGTCTCGGTCCTGTTCAACCACGAGGGCCGCGTCTCAGAGATTCGTCACCTCCCCGCCGCCTTCTCCGCCGAAAGCTGGTAGCCCAGCCGTGTCACTGCTGATCCGTCCTCTCACGCAAGCTGACCGACATGCGGCCCTGGCTGTGATCAACACCGCGGCCCGCTGGTATCAGGAGTTCCTGCCGCCTGGGGAGTTCCACGATCCCGAGATGACGCCCACCCAGTGGGAGGCCGAGGCGAAACGCATGACCTGGTATGGTGCCTTTGTCGATGGAACGCTCAGGGGGGTCATGGGGCTCGAGTATGTCCGCGATGCCGCCCTCATCCGTCACGCCTACGTGCTCCCTGAACAGCAGCGCCACGGGATCGGCCGGGGTCTTCTCGAACACCTCGAAGAGCAAGTCCATGGAGTAAAGCGGATCATCGTCGGAACCTACGCCGCGAACCACAAGGCCCGCAGTCTCCTGGAAAAAGCCGGATACACGCTATCCCCCGACTCCGAAGCCGTGCTGAGAACCTACTATTCGATCCCCGAAGACCGCCTGAAATCCTCAGTCACCTACGAAAAGCCGATTTGATCCGCTTCTCCGCCGAAAGTTGGTAACTCATCGCGGTTGGGGTCCGGGTTCGGAGTCGGAGCAACAAGTTCACGCATAGAGTGGTTATCCGAGACTAAATTTTTGGCAAGAACACAAACGATCCGGCGTGGGCGAGGCTCCCCAGGATAGAGTACTCTCCTCTTCAGTTCCTCTAAACATTTGCTCATCGACTCGCTGACGAATTTCGAACCACCTCGCCCACGAGAAACAGCGTCAGAGCGGTGCCCAGCGTCAACAACATCATAAGCGTACTGACATGCCACGAGGGAAGAGACACGCCCCCAATCATCCCAACCGCTATGTCGGTAAGAGTCCAGAATAGACCCATGAAAAACACCAACAGACTGGCTAAGCCAAGGTACAAAACCCGTGCGGACGGCTGCTTCGCTGTGAGCGAAAGGACTCCAAAGAAGGCTGCCGACTGAAATGCAAGTAACACAGCGAATAACGTGGTAAAGTCCCGCAGCACGGACACCATCTTGTCGGGAGTCGGCTTAAATTCAGCCGTAAGACCGTCACCAAAGCGAAACCGAGACATGTACAAGTAACCAGCGAGACCAACCCCGCCTACAAGCACGACCCACCCCACGACGAAAAAAGCCCGCCACGCTCGCATAACTACTCCTGACTCATCTGGACAGTCATCCCGGCGTTATTGGGAGGCTGAGTGCAGCGGTCGTAACCATAGAGAGCCCTGGAACTGTTTATGGTACCTTAACATGTAGCCCGAATTTCGCGCCACCCGCAAACTTAAAACTCCCCTTTCTCAGCAAGTTTCGCACAGAGTCCTCGGTGAGGGGCTCTGTGAATTTTATCTTGATGAGCCGAATCCCCTGGCTCTGGCACAGTCGAGATTTTAGGCGGTCCCGTGATTTGACCATCTTCAAGCCCCTGGGGCCGCCCCACGCGTCTACCGGATAGAAATGCTGTTGGCCTTGATACTCGATTGCCATGTTTAGCTCGGGGAGATAAATATCAAGCTCCAAGCCACGGAGCCATTGCGGTCGGTGGTGTCTCAGCGTTTTCGTCTGCGGGAAGAGGCGGCATACGATGTTATACAGAATCGTTTCGCTCACCCAAGCTTTGCCAACCTTTCGCACACCAAATTCCTGGCGTGTCAGGTTCTCTACCACGTTCGAAAGGCTCCTGACAAGGCGTGTTGCTTTTTTCCACGCCTCGTCCGTACGCTCAGCTTTAGCGAGTTGGGTGGTTGACGGGTAAAGGACCTCATTGCTACTACTCCCAATATCCTCGCGTTGCAGGCCAAACGCACGTGCTCTCCGAAGTTCCTCTTCTCGTAGATACTCGGCTTGAGCATTTTTTACTTCGAGTACCTGTTCGTGATACTCGTGAGGGCAGACGTCAGACAAGAATTCGAATGAGAAGGGATGGATTCCTAACCGAAAGCATGTCTGATTGATGTACCAGCCGTATGTCTGTTTAAAACGACCGCCATACATCTCGTGACAGTAGCGTAACGCCGGAATAGCCAAATTACACCGATGACAGAGACTGGAACGAAATCGGATTGCGCGGAGCGGATTGCGTCTGTGTTTTTTCGACGCTTGCGCAACGACACCCGGAAAGTAAAAGCTGTCGAGGGGCGCCTCTGGTAGCTGGTTTGCATTGGAAGCTCTTAGGGCCATCTGTTGAAGTCGAATAAAATTCTGAACTCCCGATTCTGCACATGAACACAGATATACCGTCGAATTCTCACTTTCAGAATAGGCAAGAAACGTACCGTAGAGATTCGGATAGTGAACTATAGGTAGCGGCAGGTCTTCCCGCATAGTTGTTCCGAGGGACACGGGACCCGGAACGTGATGTTTAGATCTACCGCGTCCACTCACAAGTTTCGCGTCCTCGGTCGAGAATCCCTGTCGGAGTCGTTGCTGGCCGGAGACACTGCCTCCTTATCCAGCCCCCCGCCCCCCCTCTTCGGGCCTGGCTTGATTATTGACTTGCGGTGCCCGGACTGACAAGTCCCTGTAGCATCGGGCCGTGCTCCATGCCGCGCTTGCTCCGGTGTTCTCACAGAGAACTACGCCGTACTTGGGCCGCCAATCACGCCGAATACTGCAGGCCGAAGCAGTGTTCGTCACAAGTCCGACCGGTGATCCTTCCGAATGAGCGCTGCGACTTTACGCGGCAGCGTACTGGCGGACGTCGACCTGCACGCCGGCCCGCGCCGCCTCTTCAGCGGCCTGAAGGAGCTTGGCTGCAATAGCCTCGTCCACGTACTCTTCTCCACAATTCGCACAGACTCGGGCTGGCACTCCTTTGATCACGAGCGTTGTGGCACCACGCTCGAGCGTCACAGTGGCTTCCCCTGGATGAGTCTCTCCGTTTTTGCAGATCACGCACTTCATGAGGGCTTCCTCTGTTTGAAATCTGGCTCCCATTCGCTTCGGTCCGGTTCATACACGGTGATCACAATTGTCTCCTCCGCTTGGGGATCGTCGGCCGCGACAACATGCAGGGATCGCGCGCCTACCCATCCTAGCACCAGCCTGCTCGGAAAGGGTGTGCCGTCCGGATAGGTTTCAATCGTTTCCCCTGTTTCCAAAACCCGCCTTACGTCCGCCGCGCTCACGCTTCGCTGAAACATACGCTTGAGTGCGTGGATGCGAAAGACGAGGCGATTAACGGCCATACCCAAATGCTCGTAAGCTTTTTTGTATCGCCTCCTCCTGTTGTGCGACCACCTGCCTGACGTCCTCTAAGAGCTTCCGGATATCAAGCCGCATAGAGAAGGGTGCGGCTGTGGTGGATCGATTCGAGGAAATAGCGGTTTCTGATCGCCTTAGCCATCACGAGGTCCACGTTGCGCTGAAATAGTTCGCGGAGCGCATTGAGCAGCCCGAAATAGGCATCGGCGCGCTCGCCGGGCTGAAGGGGCAGGAACTCGACGAGAAAGTCCAGATCGCTTGTTGCCGGATCGAATTGATCGGTGAGTGCCGACCCGAACAATTCGAGCCTTCTGACGCGATATTGTGCGCACAGCCGGAGTAACTCGTCTCGTTTCTCCTCGATGGGGCGGTTCATGATTTCGGCTCCTTTGAAAGTATCGTACCCCAATATTAGCCCAACTTGGTTACTCCGTGTGGGCGGTCCCCGCCGGGGGTGGATGAACTCTGGGGGACAGATGATCAGGGAACACGCCTTCGCTTCACGCAGGCGATCGGAGACGTAAGCTGTTTGATCGCGTCAACCGCGAGAAGCAGTTGCTCTTCAGAAGCGTGCGTCCTCAGCCAGCGCTCGGCGCTGGGCGTTGCCCGCCGTGGATCGGCCAGCGCACCGGCGCAGATCGATCAGCCTGACATTGCTCCACGTGCCGGGCCGTGGCTATCTGCGCGGATTCGGCGTGACCTTCGGACCGCGCTTTCGGGTCCAGCGCTGGCGTTGCGCCGCCAGGCGTTCGAAGTTTTCGTAGATGTGGGGGCGGCTCTTTCGCATTCCTGCCACGATGGGTTTGACGCGCTCCCAGAACGGAGCGGGGTTGAAGATGTCGAAGAAGAGGTCGGCATCCAGCAGCTTCCTGTTGACCAGCACACCGCACAGCTCGAAGAACCCGCAGACCGACGTGAAGTGGTTCCTTTCTCTGGACGTGCCCGCGTACTGTGTCTGGTACTCGGAGTAGTTCGTCGCCGTGAGGTCATGGAGCATCCATAGCAGTGCGTCCCGGTGCCGATCATACATTTGGTAGAGCTGCAGGAGCGCATCAACATCACCCTTGCTTCGATCGGCCATGACCCCGCCCCCTTTCCTATTTCGGCTTCCGCTTGAGCTCGGTGTTGTGTTCCTTGATGAAGCGCCGGATCTCATCAGCGAAGCCCAACACCTTCTCCCATTGTTCAACGTACAGCGTCACGGGCATCCGCTGCAGCCCGTACACGCTGATGGCCCCCTTCTCGCTCACCTTGCAGTAGAGCGACGCACGCCGTTCCTTCTCTGCCTCCTCAAGCAGCCTCGAGGCCTCCTCGATCTTGATCTCGCCTGCGGCCAGCTTCGCCAAGATCTCTTCCCTTTTCATCGTCCCCTCCCTCTCCTCCGATACTGCCATCGGCATGGCAGAGATCACGTCGCTTCACTCCTTTTGGCCCGGTACGCGGGAGAACCACGCATCCAGCGTTTCGTCGTAATAGATCAGGCTGGTTGTTCCGCGCTCCAGGCGTACCCTGAACCACCGGCGCCGACTTCCTCCGCGAGCCGCCTGGCTGATCCATTTCAGCGGTAACGTCCGAGGCAGCAGCCAACTGTCTGAGAGTGACGCGGGGACCGAGCAGGCCCATGTTCTGGAGCGATAGCACCAGGTCCAATTGCCTCATGAGCTCCCGCGCTTCAGGATTCCGGTTTCGGGAGAATTTCACATCGAAGCTGCTCGGCCGCACCGATGAGGGAGCGTGTGTCTTACCGCCGGCGCCGCTTGCGCGATTTGCCAACGGAGGCGTGACTCCTCAGCCAGCGCTCGGCGTCGGGCGTTGCCTGCCAGAGATCGGCCAGCTCACGAGCGCACAGCACAGCTTCCTCTTCGCTGCCCAATGCGAAGGCGGGCGGGTCATACTCCGGTAGCTCCGCGGCACCGGTGAGGTACTTGGGGACTCGACGGTTCGCTTTTACTGCCTCGCGCAGCCGCTCGCGCGCGGCCCGGCTGTCGCCCTCCTGACGGAAACTACAGAGCGCCCATCCGTACTGCCAGACGGCGGATGCATCATCCTCATACCGCCTGAGAAGCTCCCCGGCCTCACTATCTCGACCCGCTGCAAGCAGTGCCGGGAGCAGCGCGTCTCTGACCCCCTGGTTGTCGTTCGGATTGAGGCGGAGGAGCTCCTGGTAGTGATCGATCGCGTCACTCACCTGGCCGAGCAGCTCCAGGCATTGAGCAAGCCCGAGGCGGGCGCGCATGTAGGGCCGGGTGCTAATCAGGCCCCAGAAGTGCCCTGCCTCTTCCTCGAACGGCTGCGTGCCCAGCGCGCGCTCGCCCGCGGCGACGCCCTGAGCGTAGAGGTCGCGCGCCCGCTCGAGATCGCCCGCCTGCTCAGCCAGGACCACATAGGCGTCCGCGCAGTCCGGCGACACCTCGAGCGCCTTCCGGGCGAGCTGGATCCGGCGCCGACCGCGGGCCTCGAGGGCCTGGTAGATCAGCTCCTGGGCCTTCTCGATCGGTGTGGTTGCCGAGGAGGGAATCGCCTCCAATGGACCGCTGAAGAGTCGCTTGAGGGCCTTGTTCGCTTGCTTGACGCCTTTGAACTCTGAGCGCTGCATGAACCGCTCGAATTCCGCCATGGCGCGCTCCATCACGCGCCGATCCGGGAGACCAGCGCGCCGAGCAGTTGAGGGCGCGTCCAGTGGTTCGAGCAATAAGGGGATAGAGAGCCGGAAGGTGGCAGGCCCGTCGTACACATTGACGTGTCTGGCCCATCGTCCTTGATCAATCTCATCCTCGGTGCTCTCTCCGAGCGCGAGCAAAAGTCCTTCAAGATAGGAGAGGGCCGCGGCATCGGGCCGGTGAAGCGCCTCGCCGGGGGCGAGCCGGATCGCGACCGGGTATGCATTCTCTCCCGCAACCGGCAGGGCATGGTCCTCCCAGAGATCCGCGTCACCGAACGGCATCTCCCAGATGGGACCGAAGAAGACCGACCACCGTGAATCCTCCAGGAAATTCTCAGGCTCCTCCCCATATTGGAGCTCGTGGTGTTCCTCCTCCGAGTGGAAAAAGCCGAGACCGAAGGTCCTGCCCGCGGCGCCAAGGACAACCACGTATCGGAGACCGGGCTCAGCCACCGGGGCCTCCACGTGAATGAGGTCCTCATCGGTGAGGTGGCGCCAGGGCCTCGCCTCATAGAACCGCTTCGCGGCCGCGGCGAAGGCCCGCATCCGCTCCACGGTGACGCCTTTCGCGTCAAGCGCGTCGGGGTGCAGCGGCACTCCCTCCATCTGCCTGCTCATCTCCGCGAGCACGGCTTTCGCGGCCTGGAGGTCGGGGACGACTGTGAGCCTGATCTCCCTGTCGCCCAGCGCGTCAAGGAGGCGGGCGCCGAGTTCCTCGTCGGCCACCTCGATGCGTCCCGGACGGCAGCCGGCGAGGCTGCCTTTCAGCCCGAACTCGAGCAGCGCTTCCAGCGCCAGGGTAAAGTCGCGCGCTCCCTGCTTGGGCTCCATCTTCACGTTCACCTGCCCCGTGGCCAGACTCACCCAGACCGCGGCCCACGGTCTGTACGGCCTGCTGCCCGGGCCTTCCTCGACCCAGGTGGGCAGCCGCAGCAGGCCACCCTGCCAGCACTCCCCGGAGCGTTGCGGCAGCCGCGTGAATCGCTCGATGATCAAGGATGAGATTTGGGTCATGATGGCCTCACTCTCGATGTCTTGCTGCGTTCATGCAACTCCTGCCTTTGTCCCCCCGCGGGTGCCAACGGCCTGGCTGAGTATAGGACAAAACCGGTGCCGGCTGAAAGCCCGGAATCTGCCCCTTTACTCCGGCGCAAGGTTCGTGTATCACATAGCCATGCTGGCGCGGGTCTGGTCAGCTTGTGTGGTCGGGATCGAAGCGGCGCTGGTCTCGGTCGAGGTGGATGTCACCTCGGGGCTTCCCAGCTTTACCACGGTGGGGTTGCCGGACGCCACGGTGCGGGAGAGCCGAGACCGGGTGCGCTCAGCGATCAAGAACAGTGGCTTCATCTTCCCG
>DATEAO010000115.1:0-4095 GCA_035288345.1 Candidatus Methylomirabilota bacterium
CGCCGCTCAACGCCATCATCGGCTTCTCCGAGGTGCTTTCCGAGCGGATGTTCGGCGAGCTGAACGAGAAGCAGGCCGAGTACCTTCAAGATATTCATGCCTCGGGTCGCCATCTGCTGTCCCTGATCAACGACATCTTGGACCTCTCCAAGGTTGAGGCGGGCCGCATGGAGCTCGAGCTGACTCATTTTGATTTGCCGTCTGCGCTGGAGAATGCCCTCACGCTGGTCAAAGAGCGCGCCAGTCGCCATGGCATCGCGCTCGAGCTGCACGTGGATCACCGGCTCGGCGAGTTGGTGGGGGACGAGCGGAAGATCAAGCAGGTGCTTTTGAACCTGCTCTCCAATGCCGTGAAGTTCACGCCGGAGGGAGGACGAGTCGGAATTAAGGCGATCCCAGCAGACGGCTTCGTGGAGATCTCAGTAAGCGACACGGGGATCGGCATTGCGCCGGAGGACCAGGAGGCGATCTTCGAGGAGTTCCGCCAGGTGGGCTCCAGCTACGCCCAGAAGCGCGAGGGGACCGGGCTCGGGCTCACGCTCGCCAAGAAATTCGTAGAGCTGCACGGCGGGAAGATCTGGGTGAAGAGCGAGCTGGGCAGAGGCTCCACCTTTACCTTCACGTTGCCGATACGGCCATGGCCGCAGAGTTAAAGACTTCGATGAGGGAGTGGCTACCTCGGCTGGTGACATGGGCGCCAGGATCCGAGTGGCTGCCTTGGCTGGTCGCGCGGGTCCCGGCCTCCATCCACACCAAGCTTCTCGCTGCTTTCCTTGCCATGGTCATGTTGCTCATCACGGTCGGCGCCGTCGGTGCATACGCGACCTCCCGTTGGGTGGTCATCGGGTTTGTGGTCGGGGGCATCGGGCTGGCCTTGGTCCTCGGCTACGCGATTTCCTGGTCGTTGATCGGTCCAGTCAAGGTAATGGAGATGCGGCTAAAGCAGATCGCCTCAAGCGATTTCTCGAAGCGGGTTGAACTTCCGAACCGGGACGAACTGGAGACCCTGGCACAGCAGTTCAACAGGATGGCTGCGCAACTCCAGGAATCTTACGCCAACCTGGAACAAAAGGTCGAGGAGAGGACGCGTCAACTCACCGAGGCCCTTGAACAGCAGACCGCCACGAGTGACATCCTCCGCGTGATGGCCAGCTTGTCTACCGAGCTTCAGCCGGTACTAGATGCTGTCGCCATGAATGCTGCCCGACTCTGCGATGCTAACGTCGCTCTAATTTTCCGTATCGATGGTAACGTCCTCCGGCTGGTGGCGACGCATGGGCCACTCCCAATCGTCCCGACAAGTGAGGGGATCCCTATCGTGCGAGGCTCAGTAACCAGCAGAGCCGTGCTCGATCGTCAGACGATCCATATTCATGACCTCGCGGCCGAATCTGACGCGGAATTCGCGAACAGCAAAGCTTATCAGGAACGCTTCGGCAATCGGACGTCGCTCGCCGCTCCGTTACTTCGGGACGGCATACCTATTGGGGCGATTTCAGTTCGCCGACTGGAGGTTCGTCCTTTCTCGGACAAGCAGATAGCGCTGCTCAAGACCTTTGCCGACGAGGCTGTCATTGCGATTGAGAATGTGCGCTTGTTCCAAGAGCTGCAAGCGCGGACACGGGAACTGGTTAGATCAGTGGAAGAATTAAAGGCGTTAGGTGAAGTCGGCCGGACCGTGAGCTCCACGCTGGACCTTGAGATAGTTCTGACGAGTATTGTCTCGTATGCCGTCCAGCTCAGCGGTGCCGACTCAGGAGCGATCTACGAATACGACGAGGCTACACAGGAATTTCACCTTAGAGCCAGCCACCGCATGGAGCAGGAACTGGTTGAGGCGCTTCGGGCCGGCCCGATCCGTCTGGGGGAGGGCGCAACGGGGCGAGCGGCCGCCATTCGGACACCGGTCCAAGTTCCGAACATCCTAGAGGAGCGGGAATCTACCGCCACACCGGTCCGACCCATTCTGATACGGCTCGGCTATCGATCTGTCCTTGCCGTTCCGCTCCTCCTCGAGCAGCGGATCATGGGCGGGTTGACGGTGTGGCGACAGCAGTCAGGGGCCTTTGCGCCGGAGGTTGTCAACCTCCTCCCAACCTTTGCGACCCAATCAGCCCTCGCGATCCAGAACGCGCGATTGTTCCGAGAGATTGAGGACAAAAGCCGCCAGATCGAGACTGCGAGCCAACACAAGTCGGAGTTCCTCGCCAACATGTCTCACGAGCTGGGCACGCCGCTCAACGCCATCATCGGTTTCTCCGAGGTGCTCTCCGAGCGGATGTTCGGCGAGCTAAACGAGAAGCAGGCCGAGTATCTTCAAGATATTCACACCTCCGGCCGCCATCTCCTCTCCCTGATCAACGACATCCTGGACCTCTCCAAGGTCGAGGCGGGTCGGATGGAGCTCGAGATGACCCATTTCGATCTCCCGTCCGCGCTAGAGAACGCCCTCACCCTGGTGAAGGAGCGCGCGGCCCGTCACGGCATTGCGCTTGAGCTGCACGTGGATCAGCAGCTCGGCGAGTTGGTGGGGGACGAGCGCAAGATCAAGCAAGTGCTTTTGAACTTGCTCTCCAACGCCGTGAAGTTCACGCCGGAGGGAGGGAAGGTCGGGGTGAAGGCCGTGTCCGGGGACGGCTTCGTGGAGATTTCGGTGAGCGACACCGGGATCGGCATTGCGCCGGAGGACCAGGAGGCGATCTTCGAGGAATTTCGCCAGGTGGGCTTCAGCCAGGCCCAGAAGAGCGAGGGGACCGGGCTCGGGCTCACGCTTGCCAAGAAATTTGTCGAGCTGCACGGTGGGAAGATCTGGGTGAAGAGCGAGCTGGGCAGAGGCTCCACCTTCACCTTCACACTGCCCATTCGGCCACAGGTAAAAGAGCTGTGAATCAGATTAGCTTGCGCAGAATCTCGGCAGGGACCTGTTCTTGCAGGAAAGGATATGATTCCAGGAGGCGAGCGATATCGGCGAGGTCCTTCTGGCGCTTGCTCGGGCGTCGGGCGTCGTCCATCACGGCCCACAGCTTTCCTTGGAGAAGATCCTCGAGGCGGGCCACCGGGAACCGTATGCCCAGCACCTCGCGGATGGTCGCCCTGTCAACAAACGAAGCGTATCGCGGGTCGGTCTGGATTTGAACCCGAAGAGCAGATCCCGGCGAAGAAACATTCAAGCGATGAGGGGACGCCTCAACGACAAACGCGTCTCGCAGCAAACGTTCAGCCTGGGCAAGCTGGTCCAGTGCGATCACGACAGCGAGATCCAAGCTCACAACCGGCTCCGAATAAGCATTGACGGCCTGCCCACCGACGAGGCAATATCTGATGCCATGGTCAGTCAAGAGCGCAATGAGTCGGTCGAGGAAATCGACCCTGTCTTCTACCACTGCTTTCCAGAAGGCTTGCGCGCGCACAGCACTCATTATAGCCGGTATTGCTTAGAAACACTGAGCCAGGAGAGTGCTGCATGGCCAACGAGCTGATCCTGATCGTTGAAGATAACGACAAAAACATGAAGCTTGTCCGCGATCTGCTTCAGGTCAAAGGGTATCGCACTCTGGAGGCACGGACAGCTGAAGAGGGGATCACCCTGGCCCAGACGCAGCTGCCAGAATTGATCTTGATGGACATCCAGCTTCCCGGAATGGATGGGATCGAGGCGCTCAGTCATCTTCGGGCCGATTCGAAGACAAAGGCCATCCCGGTCATTGCGGTGACGGCCTCAGCGATGACTCACGACCGGCACAAGATCATGTCCGCCGGCTTCGACGGCTACCAGTCCAAGCCGATCAACGTGAAGGAGTTCCTCGAAGCCGTGCGCCAGATGCTCGACCGTCACCCAAGAAGCTAGCAAGATGCCCAGGACTCCCGAGATTGGCATCGCTCTCGCTCTTGCTCTCGGCGTGCTTGCCGCGCCGCTTCCCGCCCAGGCGCAGCGACCGGCCAAGGTGCCGCGTGCAGGGATCATCGTGCCCACCGCCTCCCCCTTGAACCAGCACCTCATTGAAGCGTTCCGGCAAGGGCTGCGCGAACTCGGATACATTGAGGGGCAGAACATCGCGATGGAATTCCCGTACGGAACGGAGCGGCTCCCTCAAC
>DATEAO010000116.1:0-7145 GCA_035288345.1 Candidatus Methylomirabilota bacterium
GCCCCTTTTTTCCGCCACACGCGCAGTTCTGCGTGCGCCTCGCCCAGCGCGGCCTTGATCTCCTCCAACTCGGTCTCCAGGTCAGCCTCCCGTCCGGACTGACCGCGCCGGCTCCCGTTGGCCAGTGCCGCCGCACCACCAGCCAGAAACGCGTCCCGCCACTTCGCCAACGTGACGTCGGACACCTGGTGACGGCGGCCAATCTCGGCCACTGAGCCCTCGCCGCGGAGGATGCTCAGCACCAACGGCAGCTTCTGTTGAGGGCTCCATTTCAGCGGTCGTCCCATGCCGACTTCCTTTCGTCGCCACCCCCTTACCTCGAATCTCCGACTGTCTCATAAAGTCTGACACGGGACAGAAACCCAGGCCTGAAGAGTTAGGCGATTGAGAGCATGCTGCAACGGCGGCTGATACAGGCTCGGAGCGATTTCCTTCACCCTTCCTGTCTCACATGTCCTGGAACATCACACCGGTCGATTAGGGGTGTGTTTGCGCGTTAGAATGATTGCCGCCCCGGAGATTAGTGATGGATATGATTCTGGACGTAGACGCCCGCGCGATCATTGAGGAAAAGGCCAAGGGCGAACTGCTTTCGTTTGCTCTTTCTCGCGGTAAATCGCGCGTGCATGAAAGCGTCAAGCGGGTGATAGAGCAGACATCTCACGAGTATGGAGACCGGTTTCTACTCGAACTTATTCAGAACGCCTATGATGCTCACTCGCCTCTTTCAAAGGACGGGCGGATCATCGTGAGCCTCCACCGTGCTGAAGGAGAACACGGGGTTCTTTACGTAGCGAACGGCGGAGAACCCTTTAATCCAGATAACTTCGAGGCGATTTGCGACATCGGCTTGAGTAGCAAGCACCCTGGCGAGGGTATTGGAAATAAAGGCCTTGGATTCCGCAGTGTACTTCAAATTTGCCGATGGCCGGAAGTTTTCTCGGCCTGCGACCCAGATATTGCATCCAATAACTTCGAAGGCTTCTGTTTTGGTTTCGCCAAACCAGAAGTCATTCGTCGCATCTGCCAAGAAGAGTACCCACAGCATGAAGGGCTAGCCGACCAGGCAATCGAGGCGCTGTCACCGTACACTCTGCCCGTTTCACTCTCCTCGCAAAACGAGGCAACTGCAAGAGTCGCTCACGAAGCCTTCTCGACAGTGATCAGGCTGCCGCTCACTAGCCCCTTAGCTCTCCAGACAGTGGAAGAGCAGATCGCCTCACTCCGTTCCTCGGATGCACCAGTTCTGTTGTTCTTGGAGAGGGTCGAATCGTTAGTTTTCGAAATTGTGGACGATGAAGGGGAGCATCGAAGCGTGGTCAATCGCAAACAACGCTCTCTACCGCAGAGTCTCCAATTCAACGGCTTCATAGGCGAGATTGCGGACATGGATGAGCAGGGGCAATTCCTTGTCGCGTCTCTGCCCGTCGACCACGAAGAACTGATGCAGGCAATTCACGACAGTATTCGCGAGGATAGACTGCCCGCCTCCTGGGCCGAATGGCGAGGAGATGCGGCCGTCTCCGTTGCAGTGCGTGTTGATCAGGAGCCAGTGGGCACCAGACTCTACAACTTTCTTCCGATGGGTCCAGACGCCAAATCGCCGTTGAACGGCTTTCTCAACGCTCCTTTCTATGCGAAGAACGATCGCACTAATATCCACGAGGAAGTGCCCCTCAACGCGTTTCTGATTCGATGCGCTGCGACGCTTTCCGCCAAATGCCTGTTAGCACTACGGCATCGACGAGAATCCTCTCTGAAGAACGCCGTAGTCGACCTAGTGACCTGGACCACCCACACACAGCTGCTATCTGAGGCGTTTCGTGAAGTTGGTGAAGATCTCCCAGCGAGCCGCTGTATCCCGATCGAGCGAACGCCAGCCAACGAGACGGCGGGCTCGCTCAAGACGGTTTACCGATGGGCCGAGGACTATGAGTTCATCAAACCTCATCGGCTCGTCAAGTGGGCTGACGTAGAGGTCGTCGACAGGGATGTGACTGAGTCGAGGAAGAACCGCCTTGAGGAGTTTTGCACAAAAGTAATCCAGGCCGGATTGGACCCCTCAAGGGAGACGCTAGCCGAGTGGGCGGAGCAACTCGCGCTCAAGCTACATAAGAGTGACTGGAAGGCCACCCAATGGGACCTCTTTTATGAAGATCTTGCCAAGCTCTTCAAGGATGACGCGAGCCATCTGCTAGGTAGGCGCATCTTATTGGGCGATGATGCCCGTCTGCATCCCTCGGGCGAGATCGGCAGGGGCGAGAACGCGAAACGGACGAGAGTCGTTTTCTTCCCACCACGTCAAACTCGGACCGAAGGCGAGGAGGAAGTGGACCCCTCGATCGACGTCAGAATACCTGCCAGTCTTCACACGGGTCTTTGTTTCATGCACCCAGATCTCACCTGGTACGTCACAGAGAGGCGGACGACACGTCGGAGGCCGTCTCGCACGTTCCTGGAGGAACAGCGATTGGTTCGCCGTTACGACAGTCGAGAGCTTCTTGGTCACCTTTCGGCTCTGTTGGGCAGAACAAAGAGTAGCAAGATATGGAGTGATGCCATTAGGTGGTCGTACAGCCTCTACCGCGCCAGCACCAGCTATAGACTTCAGCTCGATCAGCTCAAGTTACGGGCGCCGACAACGGCCGGCTGGCTACCCGCGGGAGAGACTTTCTTTTCTCCGGCTTGGCCAGTTGATTGGGCTAACGATCTGGCGAGGTTGATCAGGGAGACCCGAGCGGAATCGGCAGAGCTTGCTGATCTCGACTCTAAGGTGATCTTAGCTCCAGGTGTTTGGCCGTTTGCGATCACCGACACAACTTCGTGGACGTCATTCCTTCGTGCGATCGGCGTGCGTGATGGCGTATGGCCGATCCCGTTGGGAAAGAAGAATACGGAGTGGCAGGGTTCGCGGTTTCAGCAAAGCAACCTTCATAGCTTGCCGCTTCAGGCCCCAAACCAGGCGGAATGGCTCAGCGATATTCGATCCAATTCCCAATTCGCCTCGCACCCTTATACCGATTATCAGATAAAAGGGACGTTCTCTCGGCTGCCCGGTCAGGCAGACTATGAACGATTCTCCATGCCAGCCCGGCTCACGTATGCCCGACTTCTCATCGCGGGCCTGAATCAGTGGCCGGACGATACCTTACTCACTGATATCTTCCGCCCCTACCATCCAGCCAGGCCTGACCCACTGCATTGGCCTACTCCGACAGCGGCGTTCCTGCGGCATGCGCCGTGGCTGCCGATGAGACGACCCGGACAAAGAGATGAGATTGACTTCCACCCTCCAGAGACAGCATGGCACGTGGAGTCTGGGGACGACGACCCAGTTCCGCTCTATGCTCCGCTAATTCCGTTGGAGTTCCGACGCTTTCTCGACAGGAGCGATCGAGCTCGCGTTCGGCTTCGCTCGATGGGTCTCAAGTCTTGGGGAGCCGCCGACAATTCATCGGATCTCGTCCAAAGGCTGGGCGAGCTGTTGTTTCGATCTGAACTGCCCGAGACACAAATTGACAGCTTCAAAAAAGCCTATCGACGCGCCTGGACAGAGGCGATTGGACAAGAACAAGCCGGACGCAGTCTGCAGACATTGAACTCGCGTTTCCTAGTAGTCAGCCGCGACCGTCGCCTCGAGACGGTCGAGCTGGCTGGCGATACACCGGGCAACCAGACTGGCGAGATTATCTACTTCCGGAATACGCAGGATGATCTCGTAACCGATCTCCTTGAGACTATCGGGCGATGCGTCTTCGATATTGGCCCCGAGATGGGCGAAGCGACATACACACTTCTCGCTCCGGCTCTCGGCGGTCGGGCGCGCTTGACGAGCGAAGTGGAACCGTCGGTGCTCGTCGACGGACGATTGATTAACCGGGCGACGCTTTTAGATCTACTCGTCCAGCCAGGACTGGAATGGCTCGAAACGCTTGCGTCTCTCGCCCTTGAGTTCGGCACAAGTTTCGCGACACAGCGTTCAGAGAAAGCGAGAGCCGCGGCCCTCCATAAGCTGCGAAGTGTGAGGCTCGCGCGTGCCAACTCGCTCTCGATCGAGATCGAGGGCCATCCCACCTCCCTGCCCGAACACCTGAGAGCCTTGCGGTTCGACCTGGATCAAGGTCCTGCGATAATCGTCGTGGAGCCGACCGCCGATTCACAGCTCAGCTGGGACGCACTGATGATGATAGCAGCGCCGCTGTCCCAGATCATCGGTCACTCGGAAATAGCTAACCTGGTTGAACTGGCGATCCTGAAGCTATCCACGAATTCTCGCGCTCCCGCCGAAGCGACACCTTCGGACGCAAACTGGGCGATTGCCTTTGGAAAGAGCGAAGAGCTAGTACGGCAGATCCGCCAGTCCATGCGCGGCTCGCTAGCCGTCGCGATCGAGTTCCTAGCACCGATCGTTTGCCACTTCGTCGGCGTGGAGGCCGCGATCGCTTTTGTTGACCAGGCAGGCGAGTACTCCGAGGAAGACGTGATTGCGCTTCTTAAACGGTATCATGAGAGCTTCCCCGCGACTCCAGCAGAACTACTCGACATCTGCCGCAAGGCTGATGATCTGGGTTCGCTCCGAGACAAGCTGGGTATTGATTACGCGGCGTTTAACCAAGCTCTCCGCAAGCTTGGGCTGAAGCCTCTGCATAACGAAGAAGGCCAGATTCGGGCCTTCGAGTATTTCAAGAAAGAGAACCGGGAACGCATTCTCGGCTGCCTCAGGGAGGCCTTCGTTACCTCGTTTCTCACAAGTGCAGCGGTCGACCCGTATATCGCGGCTCGTGATGAGCTGGACCAACTTGGGCCCGATTCGTCGTGGTTGGAGATCTGCGACGTGCCGACAGCGAAACTCATGCGAAGGCGCATTAACGACTGGCTGAGGCAGTCCGGGGCTCGTCCGATCGCTCAATACAAGGCAGCGCTCCTGCCATTAGACGAGGTGCGCCGGGGCAATGTTGCCCTACTCCTAAGATCGGTCGAATCGATTGTTCCGGTCGTCCTCGCATGGTGTGACAAGAATTCGAAAATACCTGATTCCATTTGGACTGAAGCCAATCCGGAGTCCAGAATTGGGCAACTGGCCGAAGTCTCTGCGCTTCATGATTTCGTCCCTTTAGGTTTGGACGACATTGTTAAGTGGCTTGAGCGCTGTGGGTTATGGCCACCTGATATGCCACTTACCATCGATCTGACTCGCCTCGCCCTCACTGCAGATGACCTTGATAGGCGAACCAGGGAAGCGGCGGAGAAAAAGAGGCAAGAAGATCTCGAAAAGCGGTCGATCGACTTGCACGGTCAGACGGTGTCGGCTAGTTCGGACAATTGGCAGGCAATCGCGCAGGCGGTGCGTACAAGTCTCACCAACGACTTCCTCTCCACACCGGCGAAGCTCGCCCGGCTTCGCGTTCTGCAGACGAGTGGGAAACGTTCTGGGCCGCACTCAGGCGGAACCGCGGGTTCCGGTGGCTCTCGGGGCAAGCTGACCGATGAGCAGCGTAACGCGATCGGGCTTGTTGGTGAGGTCGCCGCGCTCGAATGGCTGAAACAGGCCTACCCAGGGACGAGCGACGACTGCTGGAAGTCCACCTACAGAAACTTCGTCGTCGGTGGTGCCCGCGGAAATGATGGGCTAGGGTATGACTTCGAGGTCGCCCAGCCTTCTTTCATTCTGTTCTTCGAAGTCAAATCGTCGACTAGCCAAGCGATGGAGATCGAACTGGCGGAAAGTGAAGTAGAGTGCGCGCGCAGGTGCACGAGCGATCGCCGCTACCGATACAGGATCCTGTATGTGTCGAGCGCTGCGCATCCAACAGAACGTCGAATACACCTGCTTCCTAATCCCTTTAGCGAGCGAGGTAGGAAGGTATATCGGTTGAAAGGGGCGGGGATGCGCTACCAATTCCGACTCGTGTAGTACCCGTTGTCCGCGTCACGCCCCCAGGGCAAGCGATGCTTCTAACGTATAATCAGCATCGAATCAATGGCACAGGTCGGGCTTGTCGGTTTCTCCTGATGCCTTCGGATATCATCGCGGATGCTCGATGGCTGCATTTCGGCCGGAGGATCAGGTGATGCACCTGAGACCACATGATGGAATCCAAACTCAAATTGTGTGCACGGTAGCAGACGCGCGATGCAGTCTACGACGTTCGTCTTAAAGTTGACCACGCTGTGAAAGATTTGGATCAGACCCATCTCCATACCCGCTACACAACACGGCTGCAGAAAGGCGGGGCTCTGCTCGACTCGATGAGAGCGCTCACGCTCCGGTGGGGCGATTCAACCGGAAACGAACATCTAGGGAACAACAGCATCGGGCTCCCGAGCCGGCGTCGTGTGCGTGATGTCGTGGGTCGTGCATTCATGCCTCGGCTGGTGAACAGCAATCCCCCGGATCTATGGAAGCTCCTAGCCGTTCTTGAGCGCTCAGGCGTCGACAGGTCGGTGATCGTGCCGATTCACTATTACGCCGCGGCGGCTTCGGAGCCGCTGATGTGGGACTTCGTCATCGAAGAATTGAGCCAAATAGCTGGGACAAGCCGAGAGGTTACCACAGATGATGCCCTGCGGTTCCTGAGAGCAAGGCCGATAGAGCTTTTCGATGGTCGCGAGTGGACTTCGACCGTGGCTACCAAGGTCGCTCGAGGACTTTTGGCTGCGCTTCGCGACTACGGGATTCTGGCGGGCGCCCGCGACAAACGCATCGCAACGCCATACTTACCTATCGCGAGTTTCGCGTTAATTGCGCGAGTTCGCCATGAAATAGGGTACAGGGGAGAGTCGGCAATTCACGATGAGGTCTGGAAATTATACTTCTTGTCCAGTGCGGCGATCGAGAGGTTCTTCGCCGAGGCAGCCTCGTCGCATCTACTGACGTACGAGACGGCAGGACCGGTTGTGAGAATCGAGTACCCAGCCTGCGCACTGGAGGATTACGCGGAGTATGTCGCTCGCAGAACGACTGCAGCAGCTTGAGTCAGACCTGTTGGCGGATCCACCGAGGATCAGCGCCTACTCGGAGCTCCCGTGTGCTCTGTTCCGATACGACCCCGACGAAGAATGGGCGTTTCGGCGAGAGCTGCAAAAACTTGCCACGCGCATCGGAAATCACGGACTGACCGTGCGGCTGCTACCTCTCTCTGGGA
>DATEAO010000117.1:0-4341 GCA_035288345.1 Candidatus Methylomirabilota bacterium
CCGGGCCGGCGTCTCTTTGACCCGCCGGGCAACGGCCACCGCGGCCAGGAGCTCGGCATCCGTGAGCCCTGCCTGCCGCGCGAGCCTGACGTGATGAGTGAGACAGGGCTCGCAGTTGGCCGCGATGGCCGCCCCGATCGCGACCAGTTCTTCCTGGGCCTTCCCCAATGGCGTCTCCATGGCGTCTCTCCTTCCCGCTCCACTCACGCGGGCTCTCCTTCCCCGGCCGCCTCCGCGGGCGCGCACCGGCGCACGCCCCGGCCATCCTCATAGAAGTGACATCCCGGGCACTGGTGCACACCCCGGGCGTCTTTATAGAAATGACATCCCTGGTGGAGCTGTTCGCGGAGCTTCTTCCTGGCCCTGTGCGTGCGCACCTTGACTGCGCCCACCGAGCAGCCGAGGATCTCGGCCACCGGCTTCTCTCCCAGCCCCTCCACATCGCGCAAGGTGAGGCAGGCACGCAGCGGCTCGGGCAGCTCGCGAACTTGAAGCCGGACGCACTCCGCCATCTCCTGCTGCTCCAGGCGCTCCTCGACCGACAGATCTTCCGACGAGATCGCGGCGCTATAAGCCTCGTCGTTGATGCCCTCGCTCTCCTGGATCACGTGCCACTGAGCATCGGCCCCTCGCCGTCGGCGCAGGTGGTCAAGGGCGAGATTGGACGCGATCTTATAAATCCAGGCCGTGCGGGCCCTGGGGTTCCGGAGTTGCTCATTCGCCTTGTGGGCTCTCAGGAACGTCTCTTGGGTCAGGTCCTGGGCCAGCGCCGCGTCACCGAGAAAGCCAGTCAAGTAACGGACAATCCGTCCCTCGTACTCCTCAACGATCCGATCAAAGTCAAGCGCAGCATCCATGTGTGGGCCCTTCACTTTTCAAGACGAGAGAATCGGCGAAGACGTTACGGAGGAGTTCATGACGCCGGCTCCTTCCACACCCTTGGGCTTGAATGCCCGAATGAAGGCGCTTCGGAATTTGCCATCCACCTCCGCCAGCAGTTCATCTGGATTCAGGCCCCGTCTTTTGATCTCCTCAAGGAGCGATGGGAAATTCTCAAGCATGCCTCGGGCCTCTGCGGCCCCATAGATTCGAGTTGGCTCGATCTCGACAGCCTCAAAGCCCGCAGCCTCGAGAAAAGCGCGGTACTGGTCTTCCTCAAGCGCGCCTGCGATGCAGCCTGTCCATGCCTCCATGCTCTTTCGAATCAGCTCGGGAACGTCGCCTTTGATCACAATGTCCGAGACCGCAAAACGGCCACCCGGCTTGAGCACCCTGAACGCCTCGGCAAAAACCCGAGGCTTGTTGGCCGACAGATTGATAACACAGTTGGAGATGATGATGTCCACAGAGGCGTCCGGAAGCGGGATGGCCTCGATCTCGCCCTTGAGGAACTCCACGTTCTTGATTCCGGCCTTGGCTTGGTTCTCCCGAGCCAGGGTGAGCATTGCATCGGTCATGTCGAGGCCATAGGCTTTCCCTGTTGGGCCGACACGCTTTGCCGAAAGGAGCACATCGATCCCGCCACCCGAGCCCAGATCCAGCACGGTCTCGCCCGGCTTGAGCTCGGCCAGCATCACCGGATTGCCGCACCCGAGCGACGCCTGCACTGCCTCATCGGGGATGCCGCTCAGCTCAGAGAGCCCGTAGAGATTTCCGGTGATTGGGTCGCATGCCAACAATTCGTCACGAGGGCTGGGGCCGCAACATGACCCGGTCTGCTTTTCCCTGACTCGCGCGGCGATACCCCCGTACTTCTCGATCACTCTCGTCTTGATGCTCTCTTCGCTCATAGTGTCCTCCTTTAAGATTTGGCAGCAGGTAGTCGGAAGCCTGACTAATTCTGAGGTCAGAAAAAAATCGCCATCCAGGCTCTCGACTACCCGCGGTTGACCTTCGCGCGGTTTGGACCCACGCTCTCGAGGCGATTCAGGATCTTGTTTTTCAAGAACTGTCTCACGCCGTCGCGCCCGGTAAGGTGGAACCAGATCGGTCCACCATCATGCTGGACATCGAGTGTGAACGTAAAGAATGGACAGCACAGGCGTTCGAGCGCGATGAATTCCGCAGCAGCCAGCAGAATTGAGGAGTCCGAGGGGAGGCGGAACGCATACCCGTCAGGCAGTTCTCGAATCTCCGCGAACGCTCCGCTAACCTGCTTCGCGACAGTCTCGCGACGTGCGCGCTGTTCGGGATTGAGCGGGGTGACATCGCATACAATCGGGGCTTGACGCTGAGTCTCCGTCGGCTTCATGAAGTTCCTCCTCTCCTGGTTTGGTCAGCAGCAGGCGGTCAGGAGCCGGACCAGCTCCGAGGTCATCTCCCGCCTGACCGAGTAGTAGATGTAGCGCTCTTCCTTTCGGCTCTGAATCAGGCCGGCCCGTCGCAACAGGTCCAGGTGATGGGACAGGGTCGGGCCGGGGATCCCGAGGGCCTCCTGGATCGCTCCCGCCGGCGCCTCGCCGCGCGCGCGAACCAGGAAGAAGAAAATTTGAAGGCGGGTCAGGTGGGCCAGCGCCTTCAGCGCCTCCACGTGACTCTCGTTTGCCTCCAGCTTTGCTAATGGGAGCGGTTTCATCGTTTTCATACTTTCATATTTATCAAAATATAGAACATTGTCAAGGGGAAAAATTGGCCCCGATGGGGCGAGGCGCTCGATCGTCGCATGGCGGCCCCGGTACCTGGGGAGTGAGGCCCGGACGATGAAGTGAGGCAGCGCTGCCTCACTCTCTCGGCTTTGGCTCCCGGCTCGGATGTCGCTATCGTAAAGAAATCGCTAGCTTACCTCACCATTTCCTCTGGCATTGCGATTGCTCACTGGATTTCAAGTAAGGGGAATTCTGCATTGATGCGGGACATAGAGTGAGGAGGAAAAAGCTATGAATCCTTGGATCGTCGTTGCTGCCATCATTGCCTTGGGTGTTGTCTACGTGATGCTTCCTACCGGCCTGTCCGCGTTCCTTCGCTATCGGTTGAAGAGGCTGCTCTATTGCCCTCTCGAGGGGGAGAGCGCGGTCCTGCAGATTGATGCGCGTCGGGCCGGCCTCTCGGCAGCGGCCCGTGGCTACGCGTCGTTGAGGGTTAAAGCCTGTTCCTTCTGGCCAAAGCGGGCGGGATGCGCCCAGAAGTGCCTCAGCGTGCCGGGCAACGAGACTGCAGAGGAGGAGAGCGCGGTGAGCGCCTCTCCAAGCCGCTGAGAGGAAAAGGGAGGGAAGGCCATGTTTGGGATCGCTGGGTTCATCATCATCGCTCTGGCCATCGCGGTCGCGCTCGGGCTGACGCTTGCGAGCGCATTTGGCTCAATGCCCGGGGCGATCAGGGCCGTGAGACGCACATTCTGGTGTCCATTTAAAGGCCGGAATGCGACGGCTGAGATTCAGGAGCAGGTCTGGGATGGAACGCCTGTCGATGTGACCCAATGCTCTCTGTTCGCCCCGCCCTCGGCCGTCACCTGTGAAAGGCTCTGCCTTACGCTGAGAAAACTTCCTCCGGCCAAAGAAAAGGCCGCGTGAGCGCGCTCAACGGGACACGGCGCAGCGGGGGAACCGCAGGCATATGATCAGGATTCGGTTTCACGGTCGGGGCGGCCAGGGGATGAAGACCGCCAGCCGCGTTGTCGGCACCGCCGCGCTCCTCGACGGATTTATCGCGCAGGATTCCCCGGTCTATGGCGCGGAGCGACGCGGCGCGCCGATGACCGCCCACACGCGAATCGCGCGCGAGACGATCTTGGAGCGCGGCCTCATCGCCAACCCTGACCTCGTGGTGGTCGCCGACGATACCCTCCTCGATGATCCCTCAGTGGAGCCGCTCACCGGTACCTCGTCGGAAGGTGTGCTCCTGCTCTCCAGCGCTCACTCACCCGATGAGCTCCGGGAGCACACCGGGTATCAGGGAGTGATCGAAGCCCGTGACCTTCTCGCTCTCGCGCTCGAACACGTGGGAAGCGCAGCCGGCGTCTCGACCGCACTTGCTGCCGCGGCGTGCAAGCTGCTCGGCCTCTCCGACGGGTCAACCGAGGAGGCGCTCAAGAAAGAGCTTCCTCAGATCGGGCTTGATCCCCAAGTGGTCAAAGCCAGCCTTCGCTTGGCCGAGCGCGCACGGGTGGGGTTTGAGCCAATCGAGATTTCGCCGCCAACCCGGTCCGGCCGTCCCCCGAGATCAACGGTCGTGGATGTGACGTAAGCGCCCCCGGAGATCGGCACGCCGTCGGTGGCCGCGCCCGCCAACACGCCGCTGCGAAGGACCGGCAACTGGCGGGTCTTCACACCGGTGATCGACCTCAGCAAGTGCACCCAGTGCTGGATCTGCTTCGTCCGTTGCCCGGATGGAGCGATTCTGCTC